>JAVEUB010000154.1:0-6602 GCA_034005785.1 Cloacimonas sp. (SeqCode)
CACCAGAGATGATTTTACCCACGGGGATAGTGGTTCCACCGCAGAATTCCACCAGTTCGGTAAAGGGAGTGCCGATTCTGGCAAGGAGGTTGGAAGGGCTTTTCACTGGGGCACCTGTGATGCTAATTACTCTTGATATCAGTGGTTTACCAAAGCGTAAGGCTTCGTAAACGGCATAAGCAGTACCAACGTTTTGCACCACTACACCTACTGCCATGGGCAAGCCTCCAGCAGGAACTTTACGCTTTGTGCAAGCATAAATAAGTTGCTTTTCTGCACCTTGAGGATACCGGAGTTTCAGCCCCACCACTTCCAGATTGGTCTCTTTTTTAAGCAGCTTTTCCATCAGGGCAATGGCTTCCGGCTTATTTACTTCGATGCCGATCATACCTTGTTTGGCATTAACGGCTTTCATAATCAGTTTGAGGCCGGTGATAATATCTTCTGCTTTTTCCAGCATCAAACGGTAGTCGCTGGTTAAATATGGCTCGCATTCCACGCCGTTAAGGATAACCGTATCAATAGGTTTATCCTCTGGGGGAGAGAGCTTTACATGGGTGGGAAATCCTGCTCCGCCCATGCCACAAATGCCTGCTGCTCCGATGCGTTTAATCATATCGGTGGCAGGTAGATTCATAAAGTTTTCGTCACCATCCAGCTTTACCCAAGTATCTTGTCCGTCGCCAGTTATCTGAATTGCCTGCGAAGTGGTTCCGCAAGGATGCGGAAAACGATCGATGGCAGTAACCTTACCAGAGATTGAGGCATGTTGGTTCAAGGACACAAAGCCCGAAGCTTCGGCAATTAATTGGCCGGTTTTCACATCCTCACCAACAGCTACCACAGGCGTGGAAGGCGAGCCAATGTGTTGGGATAGGTGAATTGTAACCTTTTCCGGCAGAGGGGCTTCGGTAATGGGTACAGATGCTGAATAATGCTTTTCATCATGGGGATGAACTCCCCCAGGAAATGTTCGTAATCGCATTAACACTCCCATAGCTCAAATACGTTTCAAGCTGTTTAGTCAATTTTTTTGCCAATATCTGAGATAGGGATTATCAGGCAAGGATTTTTTTTTCGTAATGGCGTGCTGAGGTGTGGGCGTGGTGGAGTGTAGGGGCTTAAGTGCGTGCGCCCTAAGGGGTGGAATAGTGGAAAGATGAAACCCGCTTTGGAAATGGGGGGTTAGTGTTTTGAAGTATTTGATGTTTCGGTGATTTCGGGGTTCCCGGTGGTTAATTGTAGTTTATTTGTAATGGAGGTTTCTTTTAAACTAAGTGCAGCCTAACTATAAACCCATAACCCCTAAAAGCCAACTCCTAACCATTTTAGCAACAATTCTCCTGCTGCTAATTCACTGGTTTAGCACTCCCTAACCGCACCTTGCCCTCTCTAAGGTGAGCTGAACCTGCGGCCAGATTGTGCAGAAATAGCGGTAAAGAACAAGGTGCAATGCCTGTAACTGCCTGTAAAAAAATTGCTGGACAGATATCACCCAGTGATATAGCTTGTAAACACGGTTTAATTTCTCGCTGCAAGCTTATCGCTTGTACTATTTTGGTGCTTTATTAGGAAATTTGGGAGAAAAAGATGAAGAGAGTTATGGTTACAAGCCTGCTGATTTTGCTCGCAGTTTTGGGTTATGCGGGGGTTAAATTTCAATACAAACCCCTTAGCGGAAAAGCCGTGCTAACTCCAATTACTATAAGCGGAATTGTGGTTAGCAGTTCCCAGCCCACAAGCGGGTTAGCTGATGTATATTTAACGTTAATCAGTACTTACACTTATGATGCCATCACCAATGCAGAGGGTCAGTTTATTGTTCCAGGTGTGGAATCTGGAGATACGTACATGTACGCCTTTACCAAAGCGGGATATCAGACTGAGATAGGCACACTTACAGTAGCCAACAGCGATATCGATATGGGCACGATTGCGTTAACCGAAATTATCTCTGCACCGCAAGAGGTGGTAGCAACTCAAAACCTGGAACAAAACCAGGTGAGCATAGTTTGGCTACCCCCATCCCCGGCTGCGTTGTACCAAGTTTGGCGTTTTCCCATTAGTGAAGAAGAAAATGAAGCGAATTGGACTATGCTAACACCTGTCGCAATTGCGGATACCACCTTCAGCGATACAGGCTGGAACAGCCTTCCCTCCGGCATCTATAAATATGCCGTTAAAGCTATATACTCCAATAATGTACTATCGGCAGCAGCGTTTTCTAACGAAGTGCGCAAAGGTATGATGGGTATCTTAAATGGTACGGTTAGAGAAGCAGGCTCGAACATTCCCCTAAACGGCGCAACAATCTCTGCAGGAACTTATCTGGGCTATTCTAACTCCCTGGGAAATTATTCTTTTCTGGTGTATCAGGGAACTTACAATGTAAGCTGCACAAAAACTGGTTACCAGCCATATATTCAGCCCGGAGTGGAAATTGTAGGCACCGAAACCACCGGTCTCAATTTTTACCTGTTGCCCAATAACATCTCGCCTACAAGTGTGGTGGCTCAGGAAATATATCCCAATGTGCGTGTTAGTTGGACTGCTCCCGGTATGGGAGAAAGCCAGTGGCTGCATTACGATAACGGATTAAATAATGATAGCGTCGGCACTGGAATCGTATATGAATATGATGTAGCCATCCGCTTTCCTGCCGCCTCTATGCAGGATTTTGCCGGAATGAGCTTGTATGCCATAAAAATGTGGCCAGCAATGGCTTCTGCGGGAAATTTCTCGTTAAGAGTGTGGCGTGGAGGGAATTCCTCTGCCCCTGCCACTTTGGTTACAGATCAGGCGATAGCTCCGGTTTTGGGATCCTACAATACTTTTCTGCTGAACAGCCCAGTGTCCATTACCGGAAATCAAGAGCTGTGGTTTGGCTATCACTATAATGGTGGAGGCTATCCGGCAGGTTGTGATGCTGGCCCGGCAATTGATGGCTATGGCAATATGATCCACTATGATGGAGCGTGGAGCACGCTGCTTGATTTATCTCCGGGGCTAAATTCCAACTGGAATATCCAGGGTTATGTGGGTTTTGCAGCTCCTGCGGTTGCCCCAGTAATTTCACCCATAAGCCTTAAAACTGCGCTGGAGCAGCAATACCCAAGCCGTACTCTCGGCTATAAATTGTGGCGCTTGCATCCCGGCGAAGAGAACAATGAAAGTGTGTGGATTAGCCTTACTCCCAGTTTTATAACTACCACCTACTATACAGATACGGCTTGGATGACCTTGCCTTATGATGCCTACAAATGGGCGGTAAAATCAATATATAGCGGAGAGAGTATCTCGCCTCCCTCGTTTTCCAATACGCTGGCATTTATCCCTCAGATAGGAACAATTTCTGGGTTGGTACGTAATTATGCCAATCAGCTTGTCTCCGGTGCAACCGTTGTTTGCGGTAATGCCAGCACCATCAGCAATGCCGTTGGGGCTTACAGTTTGGAAGTGGCTTCCGGCACCCATTCTGTTACTGCCAGCCATCCCTATTATACATCGATAACCACAAACTCTGTATATGTAATGGCGGGGCTGATTACAACCGTGAATTTTGCTTTGTCTCCCTGGTCGGGCGATAATTTTGAAGGCTATCCGGATTTTGCCCTTAGCTTTGCTCCGTGGACGTTCTTTGATGTAGATTTAAGCCCTACCATCGGTTTGGGTAGTAGCACCTGGCAGAACCTAAACAGCCCGATGGCTTTTATGATCTTTAATCCCAATGCCACAATTCCTCCGCTTACGAATCTTACTGCTCATGGAGGCAGCAGAATGGCTTGCAGCTTTGCTGCTACAGTGCCACCAACCCGCGATTGGATGGTTGCTCCCGCTGTAGCTTGGTTAGGCGGAGTAAGGTTTTGGGCGCGCTCAATTTCGGATAGTAACAGCTTGGCGATGTTCAAGTTAGGCATCAGTAGCAGCGCAAACCACCCCCCCAGTTTCATCATTATTAGTGGTGATAATCCTGTGGAAGTTCCCCCAGAATGGACAGAATATACCTATTATATCACCTATACAGAAGCACCTGTCTATATAGGGCTGGCGTCCTACACTCTGGATGATGCAGTGTTGTGTATAGACGATTTTAAAGCGTTAACCGTTACAAGTACCCAGCCCCAGGAGCTGCCCCGCCCAACTATGTTGCTGAGTAATTACCCCAATCCCTTTAACCCAGAAACCACAATTAGTTACAGCCTGAAAGAAGCCTCGCCGGTAAAGATAGATATTTACAATACGAAAGGGCAGTTGGTGAAAAACCTGGAGAACGGGACTAAAGCAGCCGGGGATTACAAAATTGTGTGGGATGGAAAGGATTATGCAGGAAATGCAGTATCCAGCGGTGTTTTCTACTACAAAATGAGCGCTGGAAAATACAGCAGCACGCGCAAGATGATTATGCTGAAGTGATTTGGAGTTCCTGCGTCCTCGCAGGAAAGGACTGCCTACGTCCACGTTGGCAGTCCACGTAGGTAATTTATCTGACTGTCGGCGAGACGCCAACAGACCTTGCCAGCGGGACGCAGGCACTCCTACGCTCGCACACTCGCCCACGAATTCCATTGACATAAACAGTGCATTTTTTATACTTGTAAAAAACTATTGTTTGCTTGCGTTAAGCAAAAGGAGCGATGATGCCTTATATATCTAATACTGATAGAGATAGGCGCAAAATCTTGGACGCTGTGGGAGCTAAAAACTTTGCAGATTTGATTGCTGCAATCCCTGCCAAGATGCAGATGAAAGAACCTCTTAAGCTGGATAATCCCTTATCTGAGCTGGGAATAACCAGTAAAATAAAGGCAAAAACCTGTCGCAATGTCTGCGCTGGTAGCGCCAGTTCCTTTCTTGGTGCCGGTGTTTACGATCACTTTATCCCCGCTGCTGTGGATACTATAGTATCACGCCCGGAATTTTTCACAGCCTATACACCCTATCAGGCAGAAGTTAGCCAGGGCACTTTGCAATTTATCTACGAATACCAAACGATGATTTGCGAGCTTACCGGCATGGAAATTGCCAATGCCAGCATGTATGATGGCGCTTCAGCAGTTGCTGAGGCTATCTTGATGGCTGTGCGCAAAAATCGTCTGCACAAAGCTATAATCCCCGCAACCCTGCACCCAGAATTTGTAAAAGTAATCAAGATTTATACCGAAGGCGTGGGCATAGAGCTGCTTACAGCTCCCCAAAAGGATGGACAGTTAGACCTTGCTGCTCTGGAAGCGATGCTGGATGATACAATTGGCAGCGTGGTGGTGCAAAGCCCCAATTTTTATGGTAATCTGGAAGATACGAAAGCCCTGGATACCATTATTCATAAAGAGCCTAAATGCCTGTTTATCGCCTGTGTGGATCCCATTTCTTTGGCGATTATTAATTCCCCTGCAGAATACCATGCGGATATAGTGGTAGGCGAAGGACAGGCTTTGGGAAATAGTATGTATATGGGCGGACCCCTCTTTGGTTTCTTTGCCACCAAGCTTGATATGGCCAGGCAAATGCCAGGGCGCATCGTGGGTGGAACTTTGGATAAAGAAGGAAAGCGGGCTTATGCCTTAACTTTACAGGCGCGTGAACAGCATATTCGGCGCGAAAAAGCTACGTCCAATATTTGCTCCAACCAATCGCTGTGCACACTTGCAGCGGTAGTTTACATGAGCCTGATGGGGCGTGAAGGTTTGGTGGAAATTGCCACTCAATCCGCACAGAAAGCCCATTACACTGCCAGTGAACTCTGCAAGCTGCCTGGTTTAGCGTTTGCTTATCCCAATGCCTCTTTCTTTAAAGAGTTTGTGATAAAAACCCCCAAACCTGCTGCTGAAATCGTAGCTGCCATGCTGCCGCGTAACATCTATCCCGGCTTGGATCTGGCTGCTTATGGCATGCCCAATGCTTTGATGATAGCCGTAACAGAAAAGAAGACGAAAGCCGAGATAGACGAATTTGTACAAGCCATGCAGGAGGTTTGCCATGTCTAAAACGATATTTGAATACAGCACGAAAGGCCGCAAAGGCGTTACTCTTCCCGCGCGGGATGTTGATCTGCCACTGGAGAACCTTATTCCACAAAAGCATCTGCGCAGTAAGCCTGCCCGCTTGCCGGAAGTAAGCGAAATGGATGTGATGCGCCATTATATAGCGCTGTCCCACAAAAACCATTTTATCGAAAAAGGCATGTACCCGCTTGGTTCCTGCACCATGAAATACAATCCCAAAGTGCATGAAAGCCTGGTGCGGCATACCTGTTTTGCCAATCTGCATCCCTATCAACCAATCGAAACGCTGCAAGGTGCGTTGGAGCTGTTGTATGAGCTGCAAAATGACCTTGCCGAAATCTCTGGCATGGCGCAAGTTACCTTGCAACCAGTTGCGGGAGCACAAGGTGAATTTACCGGCATCAAGATTATCGCGGCTTATCACAAAGCCAAAGGCAATACCCATAAAACGAAGATAATAATCCCCGATTCAGCACATGGAACAAACCCTGCAAGCTGTAATTTGGTTGGTTTTGATGTAGTGGAACTGAAATCTAACTCCGATGGCCGCTGCGATATTGCCAGCTTGCGTGAACTGGTGGACGAACACACCGCTGGATT
>JAVEUB010000154.1:6612-7013 GCA_034005785.1 Cloacimonas sp. (SeqCode)
TGCTCTTCCGATCTACACTGGGTCTGTTTGAGAACCAGATTGAAGAAATTGCCGAAATAATACATGGTGTGGATGCGCTTATCTATATGGACGGTGCCAATTTAAACGCCTTAATGGGCATTGTTCAGCCTGGCAAGATCGGTTTCGATGTAATGCATTTTAACTTACATAAAACCTTCAGCACTCCTCACGGTGGGGGTGGTCCTGGTTGTGGCCCCGTCGGCGTGGTGGAAAAGCTGATTCCCTTTTTACCTGTGCCCATGATTGCGAAAAATACGCAAGGATACTATCTGGATTATGCTAATGAAGCCACCTCGATTGGCAAAGTGCACAGCTTCTATGGTAATTTTGCCATACAGGTGCGTGCCTATATTTACATCAAAATGCTCGGTGCTATTGGC
>JAVEUB010000155.1:0-6950 GCA_034005785.1 Cloacimonas sp. (SeqCode)
GCCCGCGAAGTGGCTATGGGTGTAGCGCAGAAATGGGTTATTAAAGCAGAAGATATTGTAAAATACCTCGGCCCTCGCAAATATACCTTGGAAATGGCGAATCGTAAACCAGAAATTGGCATTGCCACTGGCTTAGCCTGGACCAGCTATGGGGGTGAAATTCTGTTTTGTGAGACAACCCGCATGCCTGGTAAGGGCAATGTGATCCTCACCGGTCTTTTGGGTGATGTGATGAAGGAATCTGCGCGTCTGGCTATCAGTTACTTAAAAGCCCATCATCAAGCATATGATATTAATCCCAAAGATTTCGAAACCAACGATATGCATATCCACTTTCCTTCTGGCTCTGTTCCCAAAGATGGCCCTTCCGCGGGTGTTACGTTAACGATTGCTCTGGCTTCTCTGTTTACCGGGCAAAAAGTGCGGCACGATATTGCCATGACGGGCGAGATAACCCTGCAAGGTAAGATTTTGGGCATAGGTGGCGTGAAAGAAAAGCTACTGGCTGCCCGGCGTGCAGGCATAAAAAAGATAGTGCTGCCTGAAGAGAATCGCGAGACGCTTTCAGATTTCCCCAAGGATATCCTGGAAGGGATGCACATTTCTTACGTTAATGAAATTCCTGATGCGATGAAGATTCTGCTGATCCCAAAAGCCGTAAAGAAACACGCTAAGCCTATTGAAGAACCAGCGGTAGCAGAGCCTAAAACATCTCCCCGAAAGGCTACCAAGCACTGATGGAACGCTATCCTAACATCAATATTCTGCTAAATCTGCCTGCGGATTACCTCCCCAAGGCAGAATTTGTGTTGCGTACATACTGTTACATCTTGCGCTTAAACCCCAAGTTTATGTATGGCACACATTATGAAGGTGTGCATCTCTATTACGGCCCGCAATCTGGAAACAGCTACCCGCTAAAAATACATTACGAACAGGAAACATCCGAGTTCTTTGAGAAGCGAGAGCTGTACCCTTTGGAACGCGTTAACTTCTGTAAATTCAAAACAGAGCATATCCCTTTCCTCTTTTCGCAAGGGGGGGATATTTTTTCTTTTGCGGAGGAGACCTGTTTGTTTCGCAAGGATATAATAGCCGGAGGTTTCTATTTCTTAACCTGTTGGCACGAATATATCCTTAGCCATCACGGGCAAAATAAAGGACGGATAGATTACAAGCAAAGCCTGCAATACCGCTGGGATTTTACCGAAACGCCGGTGGTGGATGTTTACTGTCAGATGCTGCTGTATGCGATGAATATCTACTGTCCGCAATTTATCCGCGATATAAACTGGGCGGAAGACCGCAAGTTTGCCGTTTCGCTATCGCACGATATAGATTATTGGAACTACTGGGATGGCTCTGCCAAACTGGATGCTTTCAAATACAACCTGCGCACATTTTTAAGCCGTCCCCTAAACGCCAGCTACAAAATTACGGGTCATTTCCTGCACAAAAACCTCGTTTATAGCCCCTGGAAAACCATGAAACGCCTTACCCGCAAGGAATTCGAGAAGGGGGTAAGCTCCACCTGGTTTTTGCTGGCGCGTAGCGATTTTGTCGATAAACGTCAGAATTACATTGCCGATCTTCAATCCAGAGTAGAGATTCTGGATCTGCTTGGTCAGCAGGAGATTGGCCTGCATGGTTCTCCGGAATCGGCTTTTGATCCAGTTGCGCTGAATGAAGAGCTGGAAAACCTGCGCGAGCTTGGCTTTAATCCCACTGGCTACCGTACGCACTATTTGCATTTTGATTATCAAAAAAGCTTTTCCATTCTGGAGGCGGCGGGGATTAAATACGATTCCACCTTGGGATATTGGGAAAACATTGGCTTCCGCGCTGGGATTTCTTTCCCCTTTTTCCCCTTCAATATTGCGGAAAACCGCCCCTTCAGGGTGCTGGAAATTCCTCTGATCGTGATGGATACCACGCTCTATTCGCATAAGGCGATGAACATGAGCTATCCTAGCGCTAAGCGTTCGGTCAGGCGTCTTATCGATGTAGCCGCCAAGTACCAATCTCACCTTTCTTTGTTGTGGCACAACACCAGTTTCGATCCTATCGATTATCCTTTTTGGGGGAAACTCTACTGGGAAACCATAGACTATGCCCTAAAAAAACAAGGCTGGATCACCTCTTTGCACAATGTGCATGATGAATGGGTGAATCTCAGCTATTAAAAAAACAAGGTGTAAATAATGAAAACGATCCTCTATAGAGTATTCTTCTTCTTGTTCATGTTCGGTTGTTTGATGGCGTACATCTTCTTCATTCTGCTAAAGCCCTTCCTAAAAAAAACAACCTATCACCGCTGGGTGCAGCATGTAGTGCGGTTTTGGGCAAGAACCACCTTGCATGCAACCGGAAGCACGGTAAGTGTGGAAGGGCAGGAAAACTTGCCACAGAACCGCAATATCTGCTTTATCAGCAACCATCAAGGCATGTTCGATATCCCCATGGTACTGGGTTTTGTGGGTATTTCTTCTGGCTTTATTGCCAAGCAGGAACTCTTCAAAATACCCGTTTTGAGCCACTGGATGCGGGAAATTCCTTGTGTGTTTATCGATCGCAGCTCTGCCCGTAAAGCCATAGAATCATTCCAAAAAAGTGCTGAAGTAATTAAAGCTGGCCACCCTATGGTAATTTTTCCGGAAGGTACACGCAGCCGTAGCGACACTATGGGTGAATTTCATCTGGGTAGCCTGAAACTTCCTGCCATGGCTAATGCTACAATTATCCCCATGGCTATCAAAGGTAGCTGGCGCATTATGGAGATAGACAAGAGAATTCATAAGACCAAGGTTAAAATGCGCATTTTGCCTGCTATTGAACCAGATAATCCCCTCTATAACGAGAAACACGCCCTTTCCGCTTATTTGCATGATCTGATCAGTAGTAACGTGCAGGAAATGTAAAAAAAGTGTTAGTAAAATTATCTGCATTCATCATTATTTTAGTATTCTCGTGCACACTTTTTGCTCAGACTTCCATAAAATGGGGACCCAAAGTAGGTCTTAATCTGGCTATGCAATATGGAACAAAAGGGCAGGATCAAGGTATTAGCGTAAAAACCAAGCTCCACCCCGGGGTTATGGCTGGAGCTTATCTTGATCTTGTGGTAATCCCCAATTTCAGCCTTAGCTACGAGCTGCTGTATTCCATGAAAGGAAGTAAGGAAACAATAACCATCAACAGCATGGAAATTGATGGAGTGCTGGAAAATTTGCCCAAACCTGCGGTGATGAATGTGCAATATAACCTGGATTATATTGAACTGCCTGTGTTGCTGAAGGTTAAGCTTATCGATGCGAAAGCCTTTAGCCTTACTGCCATCTCTGGCACGGCTGTATCCATCAAAGTAAAGGGCAGCCACAAACTGGATGGCAAGATTTATCTTCCAGAAGGGGATGATTTTTCCACCATCAATATTCACGAAGAGAGCAATCTTGGCGATGTGAACATGTTTGATTATAGTTTTGTGTATGGCGGCACGGTTGATCTAAAAACCAAGCTGCCCCTGCACCTCGAATACCGCTTTACTTTGGGTTGGGATTATCTTAGCTTACCTACCTATCAGTTTTCTGATCCCGTTCAATTGCGCAATCAAACCTATTCCTTGGGTCTTAGCCTGGGGTTTTAATTTCATTATAGAGGAGCGAACTAATGAAGCCTTTTATTTTTTCTTTACCGATCAAATTGAGCCTGCTTTTGCTTTGTGTATGCAGCCTTGCTTATGCCCAAAATCTCCCCACCCAGCTTTATTCAACGGGCATTTATGCAGAAGATCAGATTGATATTCTGGTTTCAGCTCCAACGGGTGAAGAGGTTCTATACGCAGCCCCCGGAGGCATTATCAGCCAAAGTATGGAAGGTGCGTGGGCTTTTCCCAATTGGCAAAAAGCCAGTATTGCTGCCCCTTCCAGTCCTTATCTCGGTTTCCGCAATAGTTTCCCCGAAGACAGCTTAAATCCCCTTTATTGGGATGGAGCTTTAGACCCTAACTTGCAGTTTTATACGCCGATGGATACTGATCCCATAGGCGATAATCTTTACTCGCCCCTTGGGCTGGACATTGTGGCAACCAAAATCAGCTTTTCTGCGGATAGAATCTACTTTGCTATATATAATGCCAGCGGTTCCTTCCCTGTTAGTTCGGGGCTTACTTATTACTCCTACATGCCTATTCTGGCTAATCCCGATGCGTCTGGAGATGATAATCCGATAGCCTTTGGCCTGATGTACACAGTTAATGTCGCAGGGATAATATCTCCTGGTTTGTACAAACTTTCGGGCACCGGTATGGATGGTTTAATGCGGATGGGAAATATCCAGCAAGCAGTGGAAGGTTCTGCTTTGTTAATATCCTGCGCTCTGGCAGATCTGTTAGCCGATGCCGATTTCAGTTCTTGGTTCAACGTTAATAATCCCCGTATTTCCACAGTCACCACTACCAGCCGGATCACGCTGGTAAACGGTGTTCAGCAATCGGACAACACCACTGGAATGGAATTACTGCTGCTGCCGCGGACAATTCCTTTAGTCAACAATTCTGCCCCACTTCTTTCTGCTGCCGGCTTTACCCCAAATCCCGAAAATTCCATTGCCGCACAAATTACCTACTTTGATAATGATGCCAATTTCCCTCGGCTGGCTTCTGTAAGTATAGACGGTGGAGAGGAATATCCCTTAGTACCGGTAGAGCTGGGTGTACCGGGATTTACTGCCCCTGTGGTGTTCCACAATGCTAATCTTCCTGTACAGGCTAACTGGAGTGAGCTGCGTTTTCGTTTTTCCCACGGAGATGATTTTGTGTATCAAACTCTCCATAATAGCTCTGCTGCGCAAGATTTAGTGCAAAACGCCCGGTTTGGGTTTACTGTTTTCCCCAATCCTTCCAGTAAAAGCATTCTGCTAAAAAGCGAATCACCAGAGAGCGCAGAATACAGCATCTTTAACCTGCGTGGCCAGAAAATCGGGAGCTACATACAAGCAGATGCTAATTCTGAAGTAGCTATTGATATCTCTGCTTACGCTCCTGGCCTGTATTTTGTGCGCAGCTCTGGCAAAAAGACCTCTGTGCAGCGTTTTGTTAAACTGAAATAGCGGTTACAATGTATCACAGCACTTCCAAAGGGAGATTTAGCATGAAACATCTCGCGCTTTTATTTGCAGTCTGTTTGCTTTTGCTATCACTCGTATCATGTAATTGGGTGAATAACCCGGATGACGATACTGATTACTATTTATTCGGCTCTGTAAAGGATGCTGGTGGCAACAGCATCGAAGCTGCTGAAATCTATATCCAATATGACGGAATCAACGCATTAGCAGATAATCTCCAGCCACGGGACCCGTGGAATTTTATTGCTTTACTTACGGCTGATAACTATGTGAGGTTAAGCTGGGTTACGGAATCCGAAACCAGTTTATTGGGCTACAGATTACTGCGCAGCGAAAGCAATGTAATTACCTCAGCCTATGCGATTGCGCCCATTTTCCTGCTACAAATACGAGCAATACGAGTACATACGCGTTTACCGATGAAGAAGTTGATTATGGACATGTTTACTTCTACTGGCTGGAAGAGGTTCAAATCGGGGGTTATACAATGGCCTTTGGCCAATCTCTATTACGATTGATGCAGAGGAACCGCCCTATACGCCTGTTACATGGGCTTTGCGCTTGGCTCCCAATCCATTTGCCTCAGTGTGCACCATTAATTATGACCTGATACAGCAAAGCCAGGTTAGTTTAACGATTAGAAATCCGCAGGGAAACTTGGTAAAAACTCTGGAGGATGAACTTCATTCTCCGGGTTACCATAGAATATCTTGGGATGGCCGGAATAACAGTGGTGCTAAGCTTTGTGGCGGTGTGTATCAAATGCAGTTTACCGTTAGTTCGTTGACGGGAAACACCCTCTATGATAAAATAGTGAACCTGCTGATAAATGATTCCGCTTCTACATTTGAACCCGTAGTGTGCACTACCGCAGGTGCTTACCAAATCTCGTATAAAAATTACTTTCAATTTGGGGCTTTGATACAAGTAGTAAATGATCTGGGCTACCCAACGGAGGATTACTTTATTCCCCAGGATTTTACCATGTATGTAAAAAAACCTGGCTATCTTACCTCTACCAAGCATGTTAGTATCGCTGATTTGGGTAGTAACCAGCAAGAAGATATTGTTCTGCAGATTGCAAAGTAACGCTAAAATCCCATTGCAAATACTATCGGCACGTCATGCTTGAAGCGGCTTTGCCCGTAGAGTAGGATTCCAATCCTACAGATAATCAAAGTTTAGCAGGATTAGAATCCTGCTCCTGGAGTTTGGACTTTATCACTGTATGCTGATATAATACCCATAATCCCGTCGGGATGTCACATTGGTAGCACCGGGGTGCCAACCCCGTGTATTCGATGTGCAACAACATTAAAACCATGTAAGGGTGGCACATAGCCCCCAGCATTAGATACAAATCTACAACGAAAAAAAATAGTAACAATTCAATTGAACAGTCTTGGAACTCGCATATTCGGCGGGTGCATTCTCTGAAAGTTTTCCTTTTGCACAGCATCCAAGCCTTCAATGCTTTGCCCTTGCTTGCCAAAGCCTATTTCCGCACTCCTTGTCCTCACATTGCTCTCACAAAAGTGCGAACATAGAAAAGTGAAGCTAAGCTGTAATAGAGAAGTGGGAGCATGCGAAGTAGCTTGAAGAAAGTTTGGTGGATAAGAAGATTTCCGGTTTGGCTTTAGCCACCGGATTTGTTGCTAAGAACCGGTGGCTAAAGCCAAACCGGAAATCTTCTTAGCGAAGCCCATTCACAATCAAAATGGTGGCTAAAGCACACCGCCTATCGTCTTTTCACCAAGCAATGCTGCCCAAACAGTAGCTAAAGCACACCGCCTATCGTCTTTCTGCGATGTTTAGGGTGAATGTGA
>JAVEUB010000156.1:0-6857 GCA_034005785.1 Cloacimonas sp. (SeqCode)
ATCTTGGATAGTGATGCCTCGCACAGCTATGCAATTAAAGACTTTAACTACAACCTCAATACCCGCCATACAGAAAACAGACATGTGGGCACCAAGCTATCGTGGGAATACTCCACTGCAGATTCGCTTATTATTGCCACGAATCTGGATTTGCAGATTATCAAGTTTCCCGATGATAATCACCGCTGGGATAACGACTTATTGATAAGCAACTACCGCTTGGGCTGGAAACATTACTTGCACGATCGCATTAAGCTGGGTACTTGGATAAGCTACACCGAGCGGGAAGATGTGTACCTGGATTCCCTGCTTTCGGCTAACAATAAATATGTGCGCAGCTACAGCCTTGTTCCCGAATGCCAGATCCTCTTAGGCGATCGCATAGTGCTGCGCCAGGCTTACCAGTTACGTGCCGATTACAGCGATTATGTGTACGATACGGGCAAAGCAAACAGTTTCTACCGGCAGCTTGGATATAAGTATAATCTCGTGTTCGACACCTTTCCCTTCATAGCTCGATCGCAGGATGTGCGCTGGCTGAGCCTGCCCTTCAGAGCTAATGTCGGCAGTTCATTCCTGGTAGATTTGGGCTATGCCTACGAAGAAAATCAGTATGCCGATAAAAGGGAAGACTATTACGCTTTGCACACCAAGTACCGGCGTTATACAGCCACGCTTAGCTTGCGCCAAGATATTCGCAGCTTTTTCTGGACGCTTACTCCCAAGTACTCTTGGGGAACCTGGAAGGAGTATAGTGCCGTATTTGGCTGGGCATGGGAGTTTAACAACTCGTCTATATTTGAATTCTCCTTGTCCCCCTATGCTGAAGATATTTCTCAGATAGACTGGCGTAGCACCATAAACTTGAACTTACGTTTTTGATTGACAGAAAGCCCTACTCCTAAAATCTTGCTCTGCCAGGTCCAGCGCAATGGCTGCTTGTGAACCATGTCAGATCAGGAATGAAGCAGCATTAAGCAACCACAGTCATGTGTCGCTGTAAACCTGGCATTTTTTTATCTGGTTTCGGTATGAAAAATGCAATTAACAGGAGTGGCAATCTCCTGATTGCCACGATTGTAGAATAGAAACTTCGTCAATCAGGAGATTGACGACCCTGTGTTTTTCTGTCAATCGGGAGATTGACAGCCCAGGAGATTGACAGCCCTGTGTTTACTTTGTGCAGAAATCAAAAATATCCGAGGATTTAATATATGAAACGTTTTAGCGTAAGCCTTGCCTTAATGCTTGTTGCCATTAGCTTGTTTGCCTGGCCTGTCCGCGTTCAAAGCTGGAAAATGGAAGAAGACATTAAAACCATCAACAAGCTGGGTATCAGCATAGATAATGTGAACCGCCAAACGGGGATCATCAATTGCTATGTGCGCAATGCTGCCGAGCAAGATAAGCTTTTGGCTGTGGGGCTGGATGCTGTGGAAGTTCCAGATGCAGCCAGAGAATATGCACTGCAACTATGGGAAGAAACCAAGGACAGCAAAGACCCCATGCGGGCTTATTACACTCTGGATGAGTATCACGCTTTTCTGCAAACCACTGTAGCGAACTACCCGAACTTATGCCAATTGGTGCAAATAGGCAGCAGTGTACAAAACCGACCCATGTATATGCTTAAGATTTCTGATAATGTTGCCCTCGAGGAAAACGAGCCTGAACTAAAATATATCGGCAGCATTCATGGCGATGAAGTTGTAGGCTTTGATATGCTTATCCGATTGATTGGGCAGCTAACCTCGCAGTATACCACTAATACCCGTATAGCAAACATTGTAAACAACACCGAAATATGGATTTGCCCGATGATGAATCCCGATGGTTATGCTCTGGTTCAGCGTTACAACGCTGCGGGGGTTGATCTTAACCGCAATTTCCCCTTGCCCACAGGTGTTTTACATCCGGATGGAGAAGCCTGGCAGCCCGAAACCAATGCTATGATAGCTTTTAGCAATGCACGGGATTTTGACTTAAGTATAAACTTTCATGGCGGTGCCTTGGTTATCAACTATCCTTGGGATTACACTTACACCTTGGCACCTGATGATGCCTTGCTTCATGAAATGTCGCTAACCTACTCCCGCTATAATGCCCCCATGTATGCCAGCACAGAATTTACTCAAGGCGTTACCAACGGTGCAGCATGGTATGTAGCTACCGGTACCATGCAGGATTGGAACTATGGACTTACGGATTGCATCGAAGTAACTGCCGAAATTGGCACTAATAAATGGCCAGCGGCTTCCACTTTGGATACCTACTGGTCTCAGAATCAGGAATCTATGCTTAAATATCTTGAATTTGCGCAAAATGGCGTTGTGGGCATTGTTACAAACAACTCAGGCACTCCCCTCTCCGCGATTATTACAATTGCCGGTAACTCAAAAACCGAAAAGACCGATCTTCCTGTGGGAGATTACCATCGGCTATTACTTCCGGGAACCTATCAAGTAACTGCCTCTGCAACTGGATACATCGGACAGACTTTTAGTGTAACCGTGCCAGCCATTGGTGCTGCCACCCAAAATTTTGTGCTAAGTCCAGCTGCTTTAACATCGTTCAATGGGCAAGTCCGCAACCTGCAAGGGGCAGCCATTCCTAACGCCTCCATAACCTTAAACACAAATCCCCTAACCACTTTGCAGAGTGATGCTCAGGGCTTGTTCCAAGTTGCCAGCATCTATGAAGGAAATTACCAGATCAGCATCAATGCCAATGGCTATGCTATCTTTAATCAATATGTTCAAGTAGAAGGCGAAGGTTTTCGCCAAGTTTTCATCCTGCAAGCACCAATATTTTCCGATAATTTCGATGCCGGCATTAGCAACTGGACTGTTACAGGATTATGGAATACAGTTACTATGGATGGCAGCGCTGTGTTAACTGATTCTCCTTCGGGCAACTACAGCAATAATCAAAACCGCACTGCCAAGCTGACGATCCCAATTTCCCTGCAAAATGTGGCTAACCCTGGAGTGTCTTTCCGCTGCAAGTATGCTTTGGAAACAGGCTATGATTTCGTGTATGTGGAAGCCTCTGCCAATGGCACAACCTGGGTGCAATTGGGAAGTTTCACAGGCACAATGAGCACCTGGCAGAACCAATATTTTTCGCTGGCAAACTATGCTGGCCAGAATTGCTATTTTCGCTTTAGATTATCCACGGATAGCGGCCAGACTGCAGATGGTATTTACATTGATGATCTTCAGTTTTCCGGGCAAAGTAGCACCAACGCCGTTTATGGAGATGTAACCGGAGATGGCATAGTGAGTTTAGCTGATATTCTGGCCATAAACAAATATGCAGTAGGGCTTGATCCACTTCCTGCTACTGATCCGCGGCCCTGGGAAACTTTCCGGGTTAACAATGCAGATGCTGATAACAACGACCAGATCGATCCTTTCGATTGCCATTTATTGCTGAAATACATCATGGAAGCTGCATACATCCTACCTGTGCAATCGGGTACTCCATTGCCAGTTAACGATCCAGGAATCTCAGTAGCCTATAGTGATTCACTGGTGTTTAGTTTTAGCAATCCGCAATACATCAAGTCTCTCAGTTTTTCCACCTTCCCGGTTAACATCCTGTCTGTTCATCATAATGGTTTTTTGAATGGCGATCCTTTAGTTCAGGATTTTAATAGTGATAATGATGCTTATGCCTATGCAGGACTTAATGGAGAACACGGCTCTCTTTGGGTACTCCTTGCTCCAAATCCAGTGAATTTTACCCTCAATTACACTCTTAACGGCGTTCCCGGCAGCATCTATGTGGACGTTAGCAGTGCTTCCTCAGATCCAATTGTCCCTATTCTGCATACAGCTTTACTTCCAAACTATCCAAATCCCTTCAATCCCAGTACTATCATTAGTTACACCCTTTCCGAGCCTACTCAAGCAGTTAATCTGGGCATCTACAATCTTAAGGGACAGATCGTAAACACCCTTGTTTCAGCAGCTCAGCCTGCAGGTAAGCATAGCGCTAATTGGAATGGCAAGGACAACAACGGCAATCTTGTAAGTTCCGGGGTTTACCTATACCGTTTGCAAACACCCTCTTACACTCAAACCCGCAAGATGTTGCTGAGTAAGTAGGTTAACTGTAATGAACCGCTATCTTGTAAGTATCGTCCTGTTAATCGCACTAAGCTTAGTATATGGTTGCAAGCAAGAAGCTCCTGCTCCAGTGGCTGAAAAACCTAAGTATGAATTTCGTCACGATGGCTCACTGGACATCATAAGTAAAGATGGCAAGATTAAATGCAGTTTCAGAATCGAAATCGTGGAACGTGAGGATGAGGTAATGAGGGGCTTGAAATACCGTGAAAGCATTGAACCTGATCAGGGCATGCTGTTCGTGTTTGGCAAAGCGGACTTATACGATTTCTGGATGCAGGATACCTATATCCCTCTGGACATGCTGTTTATCGATGTAGAGGAAACAATCTTTCAGATTCACGAGAATGCGCAGCCTTTCAGCGAAGAGCGCATCTCCCCCACTCAGGCAAACAATTTTGTGCTGGAGCTGAACGCTGGCACTGCTAAAAAAATGAATATCCAAACAGGGGATAAAATATCTTGGAAAAGACTTCAATAGTCCTGGTTCTACTGGCAATGCTACTGCTCTTTGGCTGTAAAGCCAAAAGTAGCGAAGATAGTAAAGATAATAGAGAAAATTCTGATAACAATGTGGCTACAGACAGCTATCCAGTAGAAAATTATAGCAAGCCAGATAGTTCTGCAAATGCATCGCCAAGTATGGCTAAAATCCAAAGCTATCAATACACTTGGTCAGAAAACGACAACCTACCCCCCATGGTAATAGTTATCGATGATTTTGGCCAAACTGGTGGTGAGTTGTTGCAGGATTTTGCCAAGCTACCCTCCCAAATTGCCTTTGCTATCTTGCCGGATCTACCCCAAACCAGAACCACTGCTCAACTTGCCGATAAAACAGGCCACGAGGTGCTAATCCATATCCCCATGCAGGCGGAAAACAGCTCAATCAGCCCCGGTAAACGTTACCTAAAAAGCGGTATGGAATCATCCAATATTTCTGAGTTGCTGGGCGAATTTTACCTGCAAATGCCCAATGCCATCGCCGCCAATAACCATATGGGAAGTGCTACCACAGCCGATTACAACACCATGTTCGCCGTTCTTAGCGAATTGCGTGAGATGGGGCTTTTCTTTTTGGATAGCGCTACCACGGCTAAAAGTGCTGTTCCGTCCGCAGCTAAAAAACTGGGGATTAATACCGCCAAACGCGATATATTCCTGGACGTACCTGATGTTAGCGATGCCACCTTGATCAGTAAGATTCAAAGCTTGGGCAAATTCAAAGGACGCAATGAACCAATAGTGGTGATAACCCATTGCCATAACCGCAATAAGCTGGTTGCCTTGCAAAAGTTTATCGCCCAGATTACGGACATGGGGATAGAGCTAATCCCCCCATCTAAACTAATGAAACAGGCAACCGGGTAAGAAGTTAGCGGGTTAGCGGGTTAACCTACATTCCGTCATTCCCGTGGAGGAGCTTGTGTGAAAACGCTTGTCATTCCTGCGGAGGCAGGAATCCAGCCCATTTACAAGTTCTGTAAGAACGGCAGCTAAATGTTTTAAATTGCATTGTTTTAAATGTTCCAACCCGTTTTAGCAACTATTTCAGGCCAAACCAATACTCATCCTTCATATCACCATCAAACTGCTTTTTATCGCCATCTTCCACAATTTTCTTTCCAGCCTCCTCTGCTAAGGCATTGTACTTGGAAAACTGTTCTTTGTTACCCAGCATGGCCTGAGTTCTGGCCATTGCTTCATAGCAATAAGCCAAATCCCAATCCTCTGGTTTCTGCTCATCCATCAATCGCAACACATTATCTGCATGATACAGGGCTTCTTCTTTGTGCTTCAGCAATGTATATACATGGCAAATCATCCATTCTCCGCGCAGAATGTTTATCGGCTTACCGATCTGCCGCCAATGATACAAAGAAGCATGCACCATGTTCACCAGAATATCTTCATCCTGGCGGTTTCGGCCTTCTTTAAGCAGCAGTTCCCAACTTTGATTAAACAGCGTTACCGCTTGTTCCTGGTGAAATTTGTCCATTGTCATCTCCATTCCCTTGTTTTCTCCTTGCTTGAGATCAGCGGCAAAGAGGTTCAGCACCATCACAGTGATGAACGCTAACGCCATAATTTGCTTGCAATTGTAAATTCTATTCATCCTTACCTGCCTTGTTCAAGTATGATTATTTCACCAGTCTCAAATGTCAAGAATAATCCACTTTTTCCCGAAGTAACAAACAGCTTTCATATCAGAACGTAACAATCAAGAAAGCCCTATCATCATTTAAGTGCTGCTTCTATGGCTGCTATCACTTTTTCGTCGGTAGGTGAGGTTGGAGATGAGAATCTGTTTATTACTTTCCCTTCGGGAGAGACAAGGAATTTGTTAAAATTCCAGCTTATCTTGCCTGCGAAATCAGGATTAGTAGATTTATCGGTAAGATACTTATACAGCGGATGCATGTTTTTACCCTTAACCGAAATTTTTTCGAACATAGGAAAGGTAACACCGTAATTTAGCTGGCAAAATTGACCAATTGTAGCATTGTCCGCAGGCTCCTGATTGAAGAAATCATTGGCAGGGAAGCCCAAAACTACCAAGCCATCTTTTCCATACTTATCATACAAAACCTGCAAGTCTGCATATTGTTTGGTGAATCCGCATTTACTGGCGGTATTCACTATCAAAAGTGTTTTACCCCGATAAATTTCCAGATTCACATCTTCCCCATTCAGGCTTTTCACCTGAAAATCGTATATTTGTTTCGC
>JAVEUB010000157.1:0-6794 GCA_034005785.1 Cloacimonas sp. (SeqCode)
AAAAACAAATCAACAATGTCGCCCCAGGTGGTAAGTTGGCTTACCGAAGGGATGATAAAATCACCAAACCCGGTTAGCTGCCTATCATAGGGCGCATAAGTATTGTAACCGGGGGAAGCAACTTTTTCGGTAATATGTGAAGCCCAATTGTCATAGGCACAATTGGGTTCGTGCCCTAAAAGAAAGTTCTTCAGTGATGCAGTTTCAGTAATCACTGCTGTTAAGGAACTAAGTAACAGTAGGATACATATTGTCGTTAAAATACTCTTCATTATCTCTCCCAAAATACAAGTTTAGTTTTTATCCAGATACCAGTGGACTGATAAGGGCAAAATACGTCAAGCTTTTTATGGGAGGTGAGAGCCTTCGGCAGTGAAAGCCTCGCAAGTTAAGATTTTGGAGGTGGTATTCCATCTCCCTTGTGGCTTATTTTTAGCAATCAACTTGTGTGATTGCTTAAAAACACTTGACAAATTAGCTTGCCTGCTTATCTTATCACCAGATTTACATTAATAACATACTCAAAGGAGTTTAAAATATCATGGCAGAGAAAAAGAAAGAAACCGGTAGCCTCAGTATCCACACTGAGAACATTTTCCCCATCATCAAGAAATGGCTGTATTCGCAGCACGACATATTCTTGCGGGAGTTGATATCCAACTCGGTAGATGCCATATCCAAGCGCAAATATGCCGATACCGACTATAAGCTGGAAGATATGAAGGTGGAAGTGAAGCTGGATAAAGGCAAGAAAACCCTTCAAGTGATTGATAGCGGGATTGGTATGACGGCTGAAGAAGTGAAAAAATATATCAATCAGATTGCTTTCTCCGGTGCCGAAGAGTTTGTAAACAAGTTCAAGGATGTGCAGAGCAATATCATCGGGCATTTTGGTCTTGGCTTTTATTCCTCTTTTATGGTAGCGGAAAAGGTTACCATCGATACGCTATCTTATGTGGAAGGCAGCGAACCTGCTTTCTGGGAATGCGATGGCAGCACAGATTACGCCCTTACCAAAGGCAAGCGCAAAGAAATCGGCACAACTGTAACCATTCACCTGAATGAGGACAACCACAATTATGCGGATAACACAAAGATTACCGAAATTCTGGAGCGCTATTGCAATTTCATGCCATATCCAATTATGTTCGATGGCAAGCAGGTAAACCAGAAAGAAGCGTTGTGGAACCGTGCTCCCAAAGATGTTACCCCCGAAGAATACAAGGAATTTTACAAACAGGCTTTTCACGATTACAATGATCCCGTGTTCTGGATTCATTTGAATGTAGATTTTCCCTTTAGTTTGAAGGGCATTCTTTATTTCCCTAAGCTGCGTAATGAACCTGATTTCTTCAAGGGTGAAGTAAAACTGTATTGCAACAACGTGTTTGTGGCAGACAACCTGGAAGATTTAATCCCGGAATTTCTGCTACTGCTAAAAGGTGGGATCGATATTCCCGATATCCCGTTAAATGTTTCACGCAGTTTTTTGCAAAACGACTCCCAAGTGCGCAAAATCAGCCAGTACATCGTAAAAAAGGTAGCCGATCATTTCCTGGCTACATTCAAAGAAGATCGCAAGAAGTATGAGGAATACTGGGAAGATATAAATGCCTTCATCAAGTTTGGCTTGCTGAAAGAGGAAGATTTTTTCGAGGCTATGAAGGACATTGTAATCTTCAAATCTGCCTCTGGTGATTACCTCACCATCGAGGAATATAAAGCTCGCAATCACAGCGGTGAAGAAAAATCCAAAATCTGGTATGCCGCCAGCGAAGATACACAAGTGAGCTATCTGAATATGATGAAAGAGCAAGGACTGGAAGTAATCTACCAGAATAGTCCTCTGGATACGCATCTCTATCAACGGCTGGAAGCCAAGATGGAAAACATAGAATTCCTGCGTATAGATTCCGAAGTGAACGATGTTTTGGTAAATTCTGCTGACGCTGCCAATCCCGAAAGCGAAGATAAGCTGAAACAGCTATTCTACAATGCTTTAGATCAAAGCGTGGAAGCGAGTTTCAGCAAAGAAAGCTATGCTGAGTTTTTGAAGAAACACCCCATCGCGGCTACCACCCTTAGCCCCTATATTATCCAAAAAGACGAGCAGAGCATCATCAAACCCTATGATTTACCGGCAAAAGTGCGCTTGGAACTGGGACCTGAAATCATGAAAGACATCAATGAACATGTTTACAGCGAGCTGAAGATAGAGGTTAAAAACCTGAAAAGTAAGGAGATACCTTCGATGATTGTGTTTAGCGAATATATGCGCCGCTGGCACGACATGGATATGATGAGCAAGCAGAATTCCTCGGCAGATATGCTGAAGTTCCACACACTGGTGGTTAACCGGGAAAATCCTGTTATCCAGAAAATCTTAACCATGGATGAAGCAGGCAAACACGAAGAAGTAGCCACACTGTGCTCCTATATTCACGATCTTTCGTTGTTGGAACAAAAACCATTCAGCGGCAAGGAACTGAAGAGCTTTATCATCAAAGCCAATCAGGTGCTAAGCTACATAAATTAAAGCTTACAATAGAGAATCAAGAGGTGGAATCCGGTTTATCTGGTTTCCACCTCTGCTTTATCTAACAGATAACTGCAATTCGGTGTTTTCGGTGTTCTCGGTGGTTAATGTAACAAGGTGAATGCTACTATATTGTTTTACCACCGAGAACACCGAAGACACCCATAAAAATCGTCACAAAAAACCGCCCCGGATATAACTCACGGGGCGGCAGATTACTTGTTAACCAGTTAACTTTCTAACCAATTAACCAGCTTACGTTATTTCATTAACAGCATTTTGCGTTGCTGGCTATCAGTTCCATCGCTTAAGCGGTAGAAATATACACCGCTTCCAACGGAAGAACCGTTATTATCTTTGCCATCCCAGATCAAGCTGTGGTTTCCTTTCTCCAGGTTACCGCTGAATAAGGTTTTTACTAACTGACCTTTCAGGTTGAATATTTTCAGCTCCCATGCCGGGCTATTTTTTGCCAAGGCAAAACTGATGGTAGTACTGGGATTGAAGGGATTGGGGTGGTTTTGTTTTAGCGCAAAGCTACCTAAAGCTGGAGCATTTTCATCGCTGAGCGCTGAAGGCACTTCATTACTCAACTTTTGAGCAAAAAGCCCCAATATCTCGGTTTTTCCACCTGTGCGTCCATCAGCCCAAATATAATAAGCTTCGTTACCAAAGGCAACACCTACGGGGTCATACTGTTGCTTGGTTGCGCTGCTAAGAATGTTACCAGCGCTGTTATCGCTAACCATTTCACCATTTTCACGGATGTATTTGTAATAGATATCGCTTTCAATACCGAAATAATCTGCCCAGGCCACAATTGAGCCGCCATTGGCAAAACTGACAATTGAAGGCTTGGATTGGGTGGAATCCTTTTGTACAACGGCATAGCCAAGGTTTGACCATAAGGGATTACCGCCGTAGGAGAATTTCTGGGCAAAGATATCGGGCACACCATTGATACTTTCGCACCAGGCAAAAGTGATCCCCGAATTGCTGTGGGTAATTGTAGGATATTCCTGTTCACGGCCATTATCAGCCAGATTTACTCCCTGAGGGTCCCAAAGCCTTACACCATTGGGGGAAATCTGTTGTCCCCAGAAGTTCAGCACCCAGTCTTCGCGCATATCCTTCCACATCACAAATATACCTTCAGGGGTTAAATGTGCCTTAGGCAGCATTTGTGTAGGCTCTTCGCTATATGTGGATACTTTTAAGCCTTCATTCGGCCAGCCAGCCATTGCAGTGCCAGCCTCATTCACACGTTTTACCCAAATTGTTTGCGAATAGTCTGAAGGGTCAGATTTATGCCAAACCAGGTAATTGTCATACAGATCATAGAGGATGCATTCTTTATTCTGTGCACCGGTAGGAAGCTCGGAAATCATAATGCCATTTGGTCCCCACATTTTTTGTCCATTTTGAATGCGTTGAGCGTAAACATGGTAAAAGAAATCTGAACCGACTTGATCGGAATTTGACCATGCCACATAATAAGAACCGTTGTAGTAGCTAATTCTGGCATCTTTTTGGCGTATCGGACTCATATCGGTCATTTCCAAGCCGGTGTTACCCCAAAGCCTTTCACCTGTGGGACTTAAGAGCTGAGCATAAACCTTGGGATTGGCTCCTCGAGCATCTTCCCAGGCTATGGCTAAGTAATCGTCCGGCGTAACAACTGCGTGCGGCGCTAATTGTTTATCGCCCACAGCATCTGTTATCGGGCGTCCATTCACTTCAAAATCGATAGTTCCATCAGGATTTAGTATTTGATAATAAATGCGATAACCATCGTTAGCAAAACGTGTATCCTGCCATATAACAGCAACATCGTTACTACGTTTGCGAATGAGGTAATTATCCAAGGGAGTGTCGCCACTTAAACCCCAAAATACAAGCTTGCCATTGGTTTCCAGCAGCATATTTCCGGCAGTATCCAGAGCTTGGTAATAAATTCCCACACTGCCGTTTCGCACATCCATCCAGTTAATGTAGATGTGATCGCCCGATACTTTAATCAAACCACCGTTTTGGGCATTATCAGCAAGGCTAATGGGTTTGCCATTGGCTTGCCAAAGGGCTTCACCTGTAGCAGAAAGATGCTGGGCATAGATATCGTCATAAGGATCGTTTCCGTTACGCAGATCATCCCACACTACATAGCAACCGCCACTATTATCTGGTGCCATGCGTTGCCCTATTTGGGCAAACTCTGCCACACAAAGAGCTATTCCAGCCGGGTTCCAAAGTTTTGTGCCAGCCGCCGATATCTTTTGCGCAAAGAGATCGGGATTTTGGGGATCAACTCGTTTATCTTCCCAAATGATGATAGCTCCGTTATCAGAGGTTCGTACTATGCGCGGGTTTTTTTGTGTTGCGGGTAAAGGTTGGTCTTGGTCGCTATAAACAATCAGGAAATCTCCCCATTGGGGTTGACCCGCAAGATTGATTTTCTGTGCATAGATATCGGGATCAGGATTACGCTGATCTTCCCAAGTAAACACAAAATCTCCGCCTGTTAAGGCAGCCATGCGCACTCCGTTTTGGGCACCAGGAGCATTAGAAAGCACCAGCGTGTTTGGCCAAACCATAGTGCCAGCGCTGTTAAAACGCTTGGCGAAAATATCATCAGCTCCTACATAAGTGTGGGTATAAGCAATAATCATCCCACCTTGTCCATCTGGTAGCATGGTGTTCTGAATCTCATCACCAGTGTCACTGGCTATGGCTATGCCGTCAACTGTCCACACGGGATCACCTGTAGCGGAAATGCGCTGTCCATAAAGGTCTTTGCTGGGATGGCGTGAATCCGACCATACGATGAATGCACCGCCATCGGAATCAGCTTCCATATTAAGTGCAATCTGCATTCCGGTAAGCGTGCAAACAGGCTTTCCGCCTGCAGCCCATAGCAGTTGCCCAGCAGAGTTAATCTTCTGAGCATATACATCACCATCAAGGTCGCTGGAAAAATCTATCCAGGCAATTATGTAGTTATTATCACTGGTGCGGGTGATAACGGGATCTTCCTGTCTATCAACTTTACTATCGATAAGCCGAGGTTCACCCCAGGCAAAGGTGCCGGTTGCATCAACTTTTTGGGCCCAAATGTCGCGCCCACCAAGCTTCGTATCGCTCCAAACATAGATGGCTCCACCATCGCTTGTTTCTGTTCCGGTGCGGAACCATTCGATGTTCACACCTTGTCGAATTGACACTGCTTCATCCCAGAGTAGCCCGGCACTTAGGCCAGCTATCACCAGGGCGAAACTAAGTAGTATCGCTATCTTCTTCATGTCTATCTCCTTGATAATTATCAATCGGTTCGGAAGCTACACAACTCCCCTGCACCATGTATAAGCAAGAAACTTTCCAACCTTAGGAAAAGTGGCGGATATAGCTATAAATATTGGCGAATGCTGCTTCCTTAATACCATTGCCTTAGCATTGGCTATGCATTGGCTATCGCATCCACAATGCATAGCCAATGCTAAGGCAATGCGAGCAGGTGTGATAAAGAACAAGCATACTTAAAAAAAAGGAAGGCACACAGATTTCACAGAACACACAGATTAACTTAAGGTTAATTCAGGCAGATATTAAGACAACCGACAGTAGAATTTAACGATATTTAAGCTATCCTTTTTTCTTGATCTGTGATATCTGTGAAATCTGTGTGCCAATTCAGTATTGACAGATAAGTTATCTTTGGGAAAGTTGTTTTCGTGCAAATTAACTAACTTCGAGACTGGAGATAAGATGCGAGTAAAAGTAATTATACTGGTGGTTTTGCTTGGTGCGTTTGGTATTTTGGCGGCTGCAAATATCAATTTGATATCGGAATCTTTGCTAAGTTTGGGAGATGTTTCTGGCTTTGTTCAGTATGGTAATTATGCTTTGTTTTATGGTGGCGATCGCGATCTAAGCATCTTGGATTTAAGTGCTGGGGCAAGCGTTTATCCCATTGCTACGTTTGATGTGCCAGTGGCTGAATACCGCTGCAATAATGTGTATATATGGGGTAGCAATGCCTACCTTGTTTATCCTGATAAGATACACATCGTGTCCCTGGCAAACATCCATAATCCCGTTTTACAAGCAACTTTTTCACCATCTGCATATTACCGGGTGCTGATTCAAAATCGCTATCTATACAACATCAGTTCTACTGGAATTTTAAGCTCTTACAGCCTGAATAATCCGCTTCAGCCGGAACTACTTGATACCCTGGATACAGGTATGCTAAGATCGGAAGAGC
>JAVEUB010000158.1:0-6780 GCA_034005785.1 Cloacimonas sp. (SeqCode)
AAGATTATCAGGAGCCGTGTACGTGACCCGTACGCACGGTTCTGTGAGAGGGATGATGTTGGAGTAATTACCCAACATCACCCTACTCGATTAATCATATATATATCAATGCTTTAATTGTGACATCCCTAACGGGATTCATTAGGGCTGGATTCCCGCCTTCGCAGGAATGACAGAAGGTTTTGCAGTTTTCACACAGCCTCCTCCGCGTGAATGACAGAAGGTTTTGCAGTTTTCGCACAGCATCCTCCGCGGGAATGACAGAAGGTTTTGCAGTTTTCGCACAGCCTCCTCCGCGGGAATGACAGAAGGTTTGAAACTATCTAAGTGAGTCTCTCGCTGCAAGCGAAGCTCTCACTGCGAAGCTCTCACTGCGCAGCTCTCACTTGCGCAGCATCTCACTGCGCAGCTCTCACTTGCGCAGCATCCCAGCGCAGCTCTCACCTCCCCAAGTAACAAACTTATTGACAACAGAGCAAGAGCGGTTATCTTGGTAATATAGACATGTGTAGGAGAGATAATGGTTCACGATCCGCAGCGCTTTCACGAGTTCATGCCGGATAAGGTGTGGAAATGGAAAATATTGGAGCAAAAGGTAGAAAAAGTATTGGGTTTGCACGATTATCAGGAAATACGTCTATCTGTGTTGCAGGACACCAAGGTTCTGGAAGCAGGAGTAACAGCTCTGATGCAAGGCACTGAGGCTGAGCATGCCATGCAATCTGTGATGTCTCTGATGCAGCCCGAGGATAATCTCAGTTTGCTTAGTTTGCGCCCCGAAGGTACTATTAGCGTGCTGCATCACACTGCCCGTATCACCAATCCAGGCGAAATTCACCGCTTTTACTATTCAGGACCCATGTTTCGCAGAGCTAATGAGCTGAAACAAATGGAATTTTATCAGCTTGGTGTGGAACTTTTGGGCAGTGAGAGCATTTTATCCGAAAACGAAGTGATCAATTTAGGAATGAAAATATGCCAAGAGCTGGGGCTGAAAGAGGTTCGGCTGGATTTGAATTCCTATGGCTGCTTTGAGTGCCGGAAAGCATTTTTTGCCGATCTGCGCAAGTATCTGGATGAACACCGGGATGGCTATTGCGCTACGTGCTATAAAGAACTGTATGCCAATCCCTTCAGCGAAACACGCTGTGATAGCGCTAATTGCCTGCATTCGCTTAAAAATGGTCCAGAAATAGAAAGATACCTGTGCCATACCTGCAAGGATAATTTTACCCGTGTGAAAAAAATCCAGGCAAATCTGGGCAACCGCTATAAGGTTAACTCGCACCTGTACAAGAATTTTGCCTATTACAACGAAACGGTGTTTGATTTTGTGGCAACATACGAAGGTAAAGAAATCATGATTGGTGGAGGAGGTAGATACGACTACCTTTCGGCACAGATCACCGGAAAGAAAATCCCCGCCGTGGGTTTCTATCTTAATCTGGATACGATATTCGAAATTATCGAGACACGTGGGTTTTTTCAGCTAAAAGAGCCAGACTTTAAGGTTTACATCTGCACGGAAAGTGAAAATCTGGAAATGATGACCCTGCAAATGGCACAGGAGCTGCATAATGAAGGGATAAAAACCATCATTTCCCCTGAGATCAGTACCACTGCTGCCGAGATCAAACGTGCGCTTGCCATGGGCTGTTCGCTAATGCTGATTATTCGCGATGATAACATCAGAGAAGGGAAAATCCTGCTGCGAAACCTGGATAAAGAGCATCAGGACTATGTAGCGCTAAAGGATACTATTCCCGCTATCATGCTTGCCAGGAAAGCTTTGAAACAAGAATAACAAAAAAATTCGCTAAGGAGATCACATGCAATCTGTAATGACCCCAAACGCTCCCCCTGCTCTGGGACCCTACTCTCAGGCGGTACTTATGAATGGCACGCTGTTTGTAAGTGGCCAATTGGGGATAGACCCAATAACTTCCAATATGGCAGAGGGTTTTGAAAACCAGGCAAACCTCGTGTTCAGCAATCTTAAGGCAATCCTTGAAGCTGCCGATATGGGAATGGCTGATATCGTGAAAGCAACTGTATTCCTGAAAGATATGAACGATTTTGCCCAACTTAACGAGATCTATGCACGTAACTTCTCAGCACCTTATCCTGCCAGAGAAGCAGTGCAAGTGGCACGTTTACCCAAAGATGGACTGGTGGAAATCTCTGTAATTGCCATGAGATAGCACAAATGAGCATCACTACAAAAGGCGGTGATAAGGGCAAAACATCTCTCTACAGCGGCGAAAGAGTGTGGAAAGATGATCTGCGCGTGGATGCTTACGGCAGCCTGGATGAGCTTGATGCGCATCTTGGCGAGGCTAAGCACTACGTTGATAACCCCGCGATCAAGGAATTGCTGATCTCCGTTCAGAATAGTTTGTACCGCGTGATGGGGCAACTTGCCACCATTGGCGAAAACTATCCATATCCAATCTGCGGTAAAGATGTTGAAACTATAACTGCAGTGATTCACGATTTTGAAGAGATAGTGCAGCTAAAAGGCTTTGTAATTCCAGGCTCAACCAAAGCCTCTGCCAAGCTGGATATCTGCCGCACTGTAGCCCGAAGAGCAGAACGACGCATTATTGCTCTGTCGCATACAGAGGAGCTTGCCCCGGATTTGCTTGGCTACGTGAATCGCCTGTCCGATTTGTTTTTTATCCTGGCACGGTTTGTGGAAAATGAGCTGGGGTTATTAACTTACAAAACAAGACCTGTTATGGATTTGTAAAGTGGAAAGGTGGAAAAGTGAAACCCTTTTCATTGTTATCCTGCTACGCTGAAATAAGTGGAAGATTGTATAAGTGGAAGAGTGGAAGAGTGAAACCAGAGATGAGCTTAACGTGCTACACTGTATCACCTTACGCCAACGTAATTTTTTACAAAACGCTCTCACTTCGTAGTGTGTTTCACCTTTTCACTTTTCCACCTTTCCCCTTCCAAGAGAGCAACAAAACTCTCTCACTTCGCTACGTGTTACACTCTTCCACTATTCCACCTTTCCACTATCTTTGAAGGAGATATAAATGTATAAAATAGTTCTGATTCGCCATGGCGAAAGCATCTGGAACAAGGATAACTTGTTCACTGGCTGGACAGATGTAGATCTGTCTGATAAGGGTTTAACCGAAGCTCACACTGCTGGAAAAAGGCTTAAAGAAGAAGGCTTTGTCTTCGATGAAGCCTGGACTTCTGTATTAAAACGTGCCATCCGCACCTTGTGGATCAGCTTGGATGAGATGGATTTGATGTACACACCTGTGCATCACGATTGGCGTTTGAATGAGCGGCATTATGGCGCCTTGCAGGGATTAAATAAGGCCGAAACTGCTGCCAAATATGGAGAAGAACAAGTAAAGATTTGGCGGCGTAGCTTCGATGTTCCTCCTCCTGCTTTGGCAACAACTGATCCCCGTTTTCCTGGTTTTGATCCCCGTTATGCTCTTTTACGGCAAGCCCAGATTCCCCTTTGTGAATCGCTTAAGGATACTTGTGCCCGTACCATGCCTTTCTGGAATGAAGTAATCTTGCCGCGTCTGGCTGCAGGACGCAGGTTGATTGTTTCTGCCCATGGAAATAGTTTGAGGGCTATCGTAAAAAACCTGAATCAGATTAGTGATGATGAGATTGTCAGCTTGAATATTCCCACCGGAATTCCTCTGGTTTATGAATTTGCGGCTGATCTGTCGGTTACAAAACACTATTATCTGGCGGATGCTGCTGAAGTTGCAGCCGCTGAAGCTGCTGTTGCCAATCAGGCTAAAGCGAAGAGCTAAAATCCTTTCTACTACACTTTCCTGAGCTGCCCAGCAGAGCTTGAGGTGATTTTTAGCTTGACTAATACCAAGTGAAATATAGAATAGCACAAAACACTAAGGAGATACATCATGGCAGTAAAGATTGATAAAGAAACCTGCATCGGTTGCGGCGCATGCGTCGACGTTTGTCCCGTTTCCGCACTTGATATGGTTGATGGAAAGGCCGAGTGTGATGAAAGCGCTTGCATTGATTGCGGAGCCTGCATTGCCACTTGTCCCGTACAAGCTATTTCCGAATAATATCCACACAACCTGTTTATTGTGGAAGGGGAGGAATTACCTGCCCTTCCATTTTTTTAAATAGGTATAAAAGTGGAAAAGTGAAAAGGTGGAAAAGTGAAACACATTGATAGCTCGGGTGTTGGGGTAAAACAGTGCTTTTCAATATGCACAAAACAAACCTCGCTCATTTCACAACGTGTTACACTTTTTCACCTTTCCACTATACATACTCTTCCACAGCGTGTTTCACTTTTCCACTCTTCCACCTTTTCACCATAAATACCCCTCCATCGAATAATTTTAGCAAAAAAAGAGGTACCCATGAAAAACCTATATCTATCCTTCATCTTGCTCATCTGCATTTCGGGGTTGATGGCCATTCAGGTTAGCGGCAACCAATCTGGCATTTGGACTGCGGAAAACAATCCTTATGAAGTTGTCGGTGCCATCAGCGTGCCAAATGGCAGCAATCTGGAAATTCAGGCGGGTGTTCTTGTCCACATCATGGGCAACTTTCAGATCACCGTGGCAGGAACCATGCATGCCATGGGCACCGCTGCAGACAGCATTCGTTTTATCAATATGCAAGCCAATCCCACCGCTTTATGGTCAGGTTTGCGCATGGAAAATATCAGCCAAGCAAGTGAACTAAACCATGTATATGTGGAATATGGCACATACGGTGTGCGTTGCATGAATGCTCCTTTAACCGTCCGTAACAGCAGATTTAACCTTTGCGAAAAAGGCATGGAGCTGTATGCCATCGGAGCTGCTAATCCTGCCAATGTTTTGGTGGAATATAACTTGATCGAGAACTGCATCCAAAACGGCATCCTGATTTCTCAAAACAGTAATGCGGTTATTGAGCATAACGAAATCCGCTTTAATGGCACAGGTGCTCAGTTCCGAGCTGCCATTCAGCTTTCTAACCAATCCGCGGGTGGCAGCAACAATCCCATTATTGCTTTCAACCATATTCATCATAACTTCAAACAAGGCATTTCCGCGTGGGACGTTGCCTCTTCCGGAGCGATAAACCCACAGATTCTCAATAATGTAATCAGTTATAACTACACGGGTGTTTACCTGTTGCAAACCTCTGGTTATGTGGCAGATAATGAGATCAGCTACAATTTTATCCCCGGAGACATGAATTCCGGTGCTGGAGTAATGGTTTCCGGCATAACCTCCGAGCCTTATTTCGAGCGCAATACTGTTATCGGTAACTACACTGGGTTCTATATCACCAACAACGCCAAGCCTGTACTTGGTGATCTCACTATTTTCCACGCATGGGCACAGGGTGAGAATATTATTGCTGAAAACATTGATGCTAATGGCGTTGTTCATTCCGTGTTTTGCGATGCATACCCTACCGCTGCTTTTATAATCAAAGCCGAGAACAACAACTGGGGTGCATTTACACCCGCTGATATTGCTGTGGGGATAAACGACCATAATGATAATGCTGCTCTTCCCACAGTGGATTTCGAGCCTTTCATCAGTCCCGTTAGCCCTACAGTTGTTACCGGTAGCTATGTGTATAGTGGCACTGCGCCAATTCTTTCTGCACGCTTGGAGCTTATCTCTATGGTTACAAATGCTATTCTGTTTGTAATTCCCTTAACTGAAACCAGTTTTTCCACGCAAGCACCGCTAACAGAAGCGTTCTCGGCACAAGTTGTGCTTACCCGCCAGGATAATGGAGCTTTTCTTTACGGCTGTACGGGTGGATATGCAAGCCCCACCATATTTTACCCCGGAGATTTTGTTCCTGTGGATGTAGGCATTATTCAGGTTCAAGATCAAATGCCTCCCCGCTATGAACTTATGGGTGTACCGGTTACCGATGGAATCCTTGTCCTGCATCCTTTGATGAGCGGTTTTGGCATCTACAGTTGGGATAAAATAGACTGGCTGTATGCCAATGGCGATTATTTGTACCTGAAAAAGCATACAATCCGCGTGGATGGCTATGAAACATTTATTGATCTGCCCGAAAATACGGTCTGGAAGAAGTACCAGAATATTCAGCCAGGAGACAGTTGGCAGCAAACCGAGGTTATGGATGTTAGCGGTACTTTGCGTGTTTCCACCACCACAGTTCAGGAATGTTCCATTGATGTGGATAACGTTGCCTATCAGTTATTTATCCGCAAAACTGCCTCCGGTAGCGTGATCGATAAAACCATCGTTGCGCCTGGTGAAAGCATCCTGTTCACTTACGAAAATAACTACACCAAGACCACAGAAGCGGTTCTCCGCTACGGCAATCCCGATCCCCTTGGGGAGGGAGCTTTTTGGCGGTTCAATGTGCAATCTCCGAATTTCAACCCTTCATACCTGGCTTATGTGCCCGTGCCCTATCCAAATATGCAGGTGCAATTGCACTGGCAAGCGCCAGCCATGCACTTTAATAACTGGACGCATTACCGCGTCTATCGCAATATGGATCTGTTAGCCGAAATTCCCTTTGCACAAAGCGAATACCTCGATCTTACCTATAATCCCAGCATCACGGGAACCACTTCTTATCTGGTTTGTGCTTGGGATGGCAGCGTGGAATCCGAACGAACCAATTGGGTAACCGTGGTTATATTAAGCAATAACGACCAAGTGCTACAGCCTGTATCAGTTAGCCTGTATCCCAATCCTGTGGCTTTTTCGCAACAGCAAAACCTGGAATTCTGCTTTCAAAACCTGAAAAACCAGAGCGCTGAGA
>JAVEUB010000159.1:0-1951 GCA_034005785.1 Cloacimonas sp. (SeqCode)
TGAAAGACAGATATACTTCTGTAGTGTTTGCCACAATTTTTACCATCCCAAGCAACGTAAATTGAATGAACATCACCGTCAAACACATCCTTACGATGCGCAAGCCTTCATTCTCAGACACGGTAGCATTCCTTTTACCATGAATGATATACAGCACATAGAAGCTATAGACTAAAGCGAGGAAATAGACATGGCAATTCACCCACTTGAGACAACCGAGAAAATCAGGGCCACCTACATCAATTACCTGAAAACAATCAAGCCATTCCAGGATGAAAAACTCCGCGAGGAATTCGCCCAGGCAATTGAAGCTCAAGACATGCTCGTGAAGGGACCTCTGCTACAGATTGCACTTCCTTATCTGAAGGATAAGAGTATTCACGATTTGGTTGATGAAGGCATACTTTCACCTCGCTTTGAAAAACTCTGCTCAGACGCCCTGCAGTACGAACGCCCTCTGTATGCTCACCAAGTGAATGCCATCAGAAAGGCATTAAAAGGTCGCAACCTTGTTGTAAGTACAGGTACAGGGTCTGGCAAGACCGAGGCCTTCTTGATCCCGATCTTGGATTATCTTTTGCGTGAACAAGATGCAGGCACATTAAGCCAACCAGGCGTGAGAGCGTTGTTGTTGTACCCCATGAACGCTTTGGCAAATGACCAGATGAAACGCTTGCGCCGCATCCTGAAAAAATACCCAGCCATTACTTTTGGGCGTTACATCAACGTCCAGGAAACCCCCGAAACCAAATCGCAAGCTGAAGCCAGTTTTAAAAGTATGTATGGAGATTCCGAGCCCTACATCGATAATGAGTTGAAATCGCGTGAGGAAATGCATGCTTCACCGCCACATCTGCTTGCGACCAACTATGCAATGCTGGAGTACTTGCTTCTACGGCCTAAAGCCACAAATCTGTTCGATGGGGAAACCGGAAAGCATTGGCATTTCATTGTTCTCGATGAAGCCCATGTTTACGATGGGGCAAATGCCACGGAAATTGCCATGCTGTTGCGGCGTCTGCAGGACCGGGTTGCGGGAGATAAACATGGGGAAATAAAAGGTATCGCCACATCCGCGACCTTAGGAGCCGGCGTAAAAGACTATGACGAGGTGGCTAAGTTTGCTTCCAATCTTTTCAACAAGAGCTTTGTTTGGGATTCCACCAATCCTGAAGAACAGGATATTGTAGGGGCCGAGTTTCTTCCCATCAACGCGCTTGGAGAAACTTGGGGTCAGCTCAGCACTAAAACTTACCAACTTATAAATCAGAAAGTAAGTGAAAACAACTATTCATTCGACCTTCTGATAGAACTAAAAAATATACTGACTAATGCTGGTGTACCCGAGAAAGTCGCAAATGACGCTTTTGTAGCAAGTCAACAAAAAAAGGAATTCGCTCTCCAAATATTCCTCTACCAGGTTCTCAAGGGGGATAACAACATCAGAAGGTTGATAAACTCGCTCAGCGGACAACCTGCATTGTTACACACAACTGCTGAGCAGTTGTTTCCCGGTGATTTACAAGCCGAACAAGGTTTGATAGACCTGGTAGCCTTGGCTGTCATGGCGAAAACAGGGGAAGAGGAAATGCCGCTCTTGCCAGCCCGTTATCACACCTTTGCCCGCGCGTTAGAAGGAGCTTTTGTCTGTCTAAATGAAACTGATCACCCTAAGGACAAACCACGGTTGTTCCTTCAAAGGAAGAAGTTCTGTGAATATTGTGGCAGTCGGGTGTTTGAACTTGCTAACTGCACGCGCTGTGGCACAGCATATATTGTTGGTACAGCGACACCGGGAAGCAAATTGGATGAAGAGCCTAAAGATTTTGAGATCAAGGTCAACAACAATTACCTAATACAGGATAGCCAGATATACATTAGTGAAACCGCAAGGGATACAAATTATTACATCTTTTCTGGTGAGGTTTCTTCTGCTAACGAGGATGAGAAT
>JAVEUB010000159.1:1961-6771 GCA_034005785.1 Cloacimonas sp. (SeqCode)
TCTAATGAAAAAGATGTTTCTGATGATGAATCCTACGAAAACGCCACTGAAGTCAGACTTTGCACTAAGTGTGGGCAGGTACAGAATCCTCAGCAAGCACCTCAATGTAATTGTGGTAGTGAGTATTTACAAAAGATGCACAAGATCGATCTTAAGGGTAAAAGAACTCTTAAACGGTGTGTTAGCTGTTCAACAAGGAATAGCTCGGGAGCAGTATATCGATTTTTAACTGGCCAGGATGCCCCTGTTAGTGTGATTGCCGGATGTTTGTATGACCAACTCCCTGCATCTACGAAACAGGATGAGCGTCAGTACCCGGGGGAAGGGCGTAAGATGCTGAATTTCACTGACAGCCGCCAAAATGCTGCTTTCTTTGCTCCTTATATTGAACGCGTCCATATGCGCAACCTGCGTCGTGGTCTGATCATGCAAACAGTCAAGGATCAATTGGAGGGAGATATTGAGGACATCAGATTACAGGATCTGATCGCACCGCTGGAAAAAAATGGAGAAAAGATTGGACTGTTTAAGGCGAAAGACTCCCCAACAGAAAAGCAAAAAAGAATGGCTATCTGGCTAATGCAGGATTTTACCCCACTCGACCGACGCATCAGCCTCGAAGGATTAGGCTTATTGTCTTTTGAGCCAGCTATTCCCAACACTTGGACAAACTTCCTTAAGGACTCTGTTTTGGAGTTGGAACGAAAAGAGACTTCCAACCTCCTAAGGCTATTACTTAATAGCTTGAGATATCAAGGTGCGGTTTCCTATCTGATGCCAGATCAAAATATTTATAAAGAAATTGAGTTTTCTCCTCGCAACCGACTGCTCTATTTTCGATATCAAGAAGCCAACCCCAAAGCTGGAGTCTTCTCCTGGATGCCCTCCGAAGGGCGTGAGAATACCAGGTCAGAATTTCTAAAGCGCCTGCTTATTTCAAGAGGGTTAAGTGATTATGAGGCTAAAAAGGTATCAAGAGACATACTTAATGATATCTGGGATTTTATTATTAATTCTGAATGGAACATGGTTCTCAACACCATCAACCATACCTACAACCACATAGGCGTTGTACATTCACTAGCTCATGAAATGTGGAAGGTAACACTCCCATCGGAGAATTACGATGAGTGGATGATTTGCAGTCACTGCAGGAACGTATATCCTGCTGGTGTCGGTGAGACATGTTTGACCTACTTCTGCCCGGGACCGCTGGAACCGCTCGAAAAACACAAAGAGGAGTTGAAGTCTAACCTCTTCAGAATTAATTACAGTAAGAACAAACTAATCCCTCTTGAAGCTCAAGAACATACAGCTCAGTGGACAGCCAAAAAGGCGGCTGAAGTTCAATCCCAATTTATCAAAGGTGAGATTAACCTGTTGAGTTGTTCAACCACTTTTGAATTAGGCGTAGATGTTGGGGACCTGCAAGCTGTGATGATGCGCAATATGCCGCCTACTACCGCTAATTATATTCAAAGAGCTGGTCGGGCAGGCAGGCGCACTGATAGCGCTGCTTATATTATGACATATGCCCAAAGACGGTCGCATGATCTTACAAACTACACAGATCCAGTAGGTATGGTGTCTGGAAAACTGAAACCACCCCATACACCCTTGACTAATGAAAAAATCTTACGTCGTCATCTCCATTCTGTTGTTTTTGCTAGTTTCTTAAAGTGGATCAAAAGTGAATTCGGAATTGAATACAAGAACGTAGGTGATTTCTTCTGCCCTAAGGAGGATTCCAACGGGCGTGATTATCTCAGGCAATATCTGGATGCCAAGCCGGATACGCTGATGACAGAGATGGTTAACGTTATACCCAAAGGCATGCACGGAATTCTTGGACTGGAGGACTGGTCCTGGATTCAACAACTGACTAATCATCAAAACGAAGGTGTGCTCGATTTGGCTCACGATGATATCAATGATGATGTTACCTATCTAAAAGAAGAGATTTCCAAGCTTTGGGATGAAGCAAATACAACTCATAATAGTCGGTTAATTCGTGTGGCTGAGGGAAAAGAAAGAATCATCAATCAAATCATATCTGCCGAATTGTTGGGGTTCTTAGGCTCAAGAAATGTGTTGCCAAAGTACGGCTTTCCTGTGGATGTGGTTGAGTTACAGACTAACCATCTCGATCCAAAAACTGGTTCAACAGAAGTAGATTTATCTCGAGATCTACGAGTAGCAATCTCGGAATTTGCCCCTGGGAGTCAGGTAATTGCAGGTAAAAAAATCTGGACGGGAGGAGGGTTGAAAACCCATCGGACTAAATCGTGGCAACAGGTCAATTATGTTATTTGCAGAAACTGCCAAAAGATGTACCAGGGATTCGAAAATGAAATTCCAACCATTTGCAGTTGTGGCGATCCATTACCACAGTCTCGTACGTTCATCATCCCGGTTACTGGCTTTATTGCATCCACTGAGGTGGAATCTCCAGGTGAAGAGCCACCTCAGCATACCTATGCGAGCAGCGTATATTTTGGTGATTATGAACAAAAGAAATCTGAAAAGTTTGACGAAAGTACAGAATTTATTCTTGAAGATTCGCTTGGCCTTCCCACTCTATATCGCTATTCCCGGTTTGGTTATATGATCTTGGTCAACAAAGGATACAACAATGGATTTGATATATGCAAGGAATGTGGATACGGAAAAGTAGTCAATTTCCTTGTTGGTGGAACTCAGCAAAAACACAAGAACCCAATTACAGGAAGAGATTGTCGCGGAGACTTTTTGCGAAGGGTGGATCTTGGACACCGATATCTAACAGATGTCTTGGAGATCAAGTTTAGCCTTCCTCCAGCGATGAGTTATCCAAACCCAATGCGCAGTTTGATGTACGCATTATTGGAAGGAGCCAGTGAATCACAAGGGATTCGCCGATCTGACATTGATGGAACTCTCTACTACCGATCGGGAGGTGAGGCACCATCGATTATCTTGTTCGACGCAGTGCCTGGTGGTGCAGGACATGTTGAAAACATCAAGGATCATCTCAGAGATGCAATTTTCACAGGATATAAAAAGGTCAAGGATTGCCAGTGCGGCGAAGATACAAGCTGTTATAACTGCTTGCGAAATTACTCGAATCAACGTTTTCATGACAATCTCCAACGTGGTTATGCCATAAAAATTATGAGGTTATTGCTTAATAATGGGATATAAAAACGTTACCATTGGCGCAGATAGATTCCTTGCCTTGCAGTGGGCAAATTATGCATACGGACTTTATGCATCTTCCACAGATCAAGATGCATCAAGAAAAATTCTGCGTGAGTATTTGGCAAGTCAAATGCTTGGTAAAGTGTCGATCCGTAAAACTGCAAACCAACTCAACCGGCTTTGGTTGTATGCAGATGACCCTTACCAAAGCTTGCGTGAAATGACTCGTTCACTATTGAAGCCAATTGACCATGCCCAGACGGCAGTTCTTCATCTGGGTATTGCAATGAATGTTTTTCCTATCTATCGTGAGACTGTACGCGTCATAGGGACTCTGGGAAGGCTTACGGATCAAATCTCAAACAAAGCTATATCTACCAGGGTTATAGAAATATTCCCAACTACCACATCAATACCTCGAACTGTTAACCGAGTGCTTCAGACATTGAACGATTGGCATTTCATTGAGCTTTATCAAGGGTTTGTTGTTGTAAAAGAAATTCTCTTACTAGAACCAAAAATAGTAAACTGGTTTATCATAGCCCTCCTAAGAGCAACTGAACAGAAGGAAATTACCTTGCAAGAACTGGATACTTGCCCACTTAAGCTAGGTATCAATTTTTCACATCCCAGAAGCGTCATCAATGGCTCCGAAGAGCTATTTTTTGGTCGAAACCAAATGGGATTAGAAGTTATTCGAATAAAGACACTTCAATAACAAGTAAAATCAAAACGAATTCCCCCAGTGCACACTGGGTGCACTGGGGTTTGTTACACTCACTTTCAGTAAAGGCAGGTGGCCATGTCGCAACGGCAGCAATTGGAACGAATCATGGAAATTGACAGGCGCATCCGGGAGGGGGAATACCCGAACGCGGAAAAGCTGGCGGAATCCCTGGAGGTCAGCAGGCGGGTAATCTTCAATGACCGCAGTTTCATGATCTATCGCTTGGGGGCGCCAATTGAGTTCGACCGGGAGCGGGGCGGTTGGTTTTACACTGATAAGACGTGGTCTCTGCCGGGGATTTATGTGACTCAAGGTGAGTTGATGGCTTTCTTTCTCTCTCTGGAGATCGCGAGGCGCTACATAGGAACTGACCTTGAGTCACCTCTCCGCTCTGCCGTGGATAAGATTGCCAAAGCGGTCAAGGGTCCGGTCAGCGTGGAGATCAACGAGCTGCGGTCCCACTACACCTTTTCGGAATTCAACACCATCAGCGTGGATGCCCAATTGCTGATAGACCTGCACCAAGCTATCCTCAATCGCCAACAGGTCTGGATGCGCTACTACTCGGCCAATCGGGGCGTGGTTTCTGAGCGCGTTGTGTATCCCTATCACCTGCATAACTTCCAGGGGGATTGGTTTTTGGTCGCTTTCGATACCTTCCGCAGCGATTTCCGGCTCTTCCTGGTTGGGCGCATCCAGGAGATGAAGTTGCTAAAAGAGAAGTTCGCCTGGGATGAGAATTTCTCAGCGGAGGATTGGCTCGGCAGCGGCTTCCAGCTGCACGCGGGGGAAGAAGCGGAGGCTGTGGCGATCTGGTTCAGCCCCAATAAGGCCCTGTTCATCCGCGAGCGCAAGTGGCACCCCAGCCAGACGATTGAAGAGCAGCCCGATGGCAGCCTTATCTTG
>JAVEUB010000160.1:0-6673 GCA_034005785.1 Cloacimonas sp. (SeqCode)
GATACATTCCATAGCTTTCAGTTTGATCTCCTGCCCGATGGGAGCAATTGCTAATGCTTCTTCCTGCACGGTTTCATAGCCTTTTTTGGCAATAGTGAGGTTTGCCACCATAGCAGATAAAGCTCCACTAAGTGCAGCACATAAAGCGGCAACGCTTCCTCCTCCTGGTGCAGGTGCATCGGTGGAAAGCAAATCGCAGAAGGCATCCAGCTTCATGCTTGCCAGGCTATCCTGCCTGGCTATAGCGTATTCGATTACCTTTTTATCCAGATCGAAAGCGCTCAATTCGCTAAGCCCCATAGATTGAACTGCCGTATCCAAAATCATCTTTTCCGGAATACCGCTACCCTCGTTCATCTTGGCAAGGTAGTATTTCCCGGCATCCAATAAAGCAGCTTTGGGAATAAGCCCAACCAGCTCGCTGCCGGTAACCTGAATGCCCATGCCAGCAGCCAGTTCGCGCACTTTATCCAGCACTGCATAGGGTGGAGTGATTTTGTAATTGGTAAGATTAATGCTGATCTGGGCGCGGTCGTAACCATCGATATACCAGCCGACTGCCTTGCAATGGGTAAACAAACCCGGTTCGTTGATTTTGTTGCCGCTTGCGTCTTTTAACAGCTTTCCGGCTGCATCGCGAGCAGGTTTTCCGCTTTCGCGGATAGAAAGAGCTATTTCGTGCGCTTTCTTTTTATCACGCGTGTTCAAGTTGATATTATATGCAATCAAAAATTCGCGGGCGCAGATGGCAGTTGCTCCGCTTTTGGCATTAAAAACGTGGGGGCCAAAATCCGGCTGCCACTTGGGGTCTTTGGCTTTAGCAGCAAGGGCTTCATATTCGCCGCTGCGCACAGTTGCCAGATTGCGCCATTCTTCTTTACTGGCGGCGTTTTCATACAGGTAAACTGGGATGCCAAGTTCGTCGCCCACGCGCTTGCCAAGTTTACGCGCATAATCGGCACATTCCTCCATAGTCATATCCGAAATCGGGATGAAGGGACAAACATCTGTAGCTCCCATGCGGGGATGTGCTCCGTGGTGCTTACTCATATCGATCAGTTCGGCTGCTTTCTTGATAGCCACAAAAGCGGCTTCCACCACTGCTTCCGGCTCTCCAGCTATGGTAAACACGGTGCGGTTTGTATCTGCACCCGGATCCACATCCAGCAGCACTACACCGCTGATTCCTTTAATCGCTGCCGCTATGGCATCAAGTACGGCACTATCTTTGCCTTCACTAAAATTGGGGACGCATTCCATCAGCTTCATTGCTGTTACCTCTATGTGTTGATTTTATGTATCTTTACTTTTACAATCTTCTTGGAAGTAGCCTGTAGCACCTGAATCCGGTACGGCTCGAGGGTGATTACTTGCCCCTGATGCGGGATTCTCTCCAGGCGGTCTAAAATAAGCCCGGCGATGGTTTCATAATCGCCTTCGGGCAGCTCGATCCCATAATCATCTGCCAGGCGGTCAATTTCCACATCTGCCTGTGCGAGCCAGGTGTTGGGGCTAACTTGCTCCACATCGTTATCTTCTTCATCGTCGTCGTATTCATCTTCGATATCGCCCACGATTTCTTCCAGAATGTCTTCCATAGTAACGATTCCAGCAGTTCCACCATAGGAATCCACGATTATAGCCATGCTGCGTTGCTTCTTTTGCATCTCTTTCAGCAGCACATCGAGATCGGTATTTTCGGGGGCAAATAGTGGCTCGTGCATGATGTCGGCAGCACGCATATCGTTGGTGCAATCCCGCTTAAGGACATCGTAGATAATTAGCACACCTACAATATCATCCAGATTGTTGCGATACACAGGATAACGGGTAAAGCCTTCCATACGGGCAAATTCGATCACTTCTGGAATAAGAGTATTTTCTTGTACGGCAAGGATATCCGTGCGTGGAACCATTACGTTGCGTGCATCAAGTTCGGTAAAATCCAGAGCATCCTCGATCATTTCCATCTGCGGGGCACTGATGCTATCGGTATCGGTTTGCGAGAGGAGAAATGAAAGGTCGTCCTTGGTAAGATAGTCGTATTGCTGATCATCGGCTAAATGAAGCATTCTGCGCAAGGCTGTATTAATGCCGGTAACGATTGCTACAAAAGGCCTTAGAATAAAGTAAAAAAACTGCAGAACTGGAAAAAGCTTTGGCACCAAGGTATCGGCATGATCGCGGAAGATTGCTTTGGGAATAATCTCGCCAAACATCAGAACAATGGAACCTACAAGTAAAGCAGTATATTTAGCATTAAAAGCATGGTTTCCAAGCTGGTACACAAACAGAGTTGAAATAGATGCCAGCATTACATTTACAATGTTATTGCCAATTAGCGTAGTACCCAGAATTTTATCCGGCTGCCGGATAAAATTTAGTAAAGCTGTGCGAGATTTGTCGCGTTTGGCAGTGCGTTCCAAGGCAACCTTGTCGATGGAAAGCATACCCGTCTCCAGCCCAGCAAAAAGAAAGGACAGCATTAGGAATAGAACCAGAATCGATAGCGTTCCCAAGATCTGGACAGCTGCCATGTTAAGCGTTCACCTTCTCGTTTCTCCAAGCAATTCTAAGCGACTGAATAAACTCATCAATATTTCCTGCCAGAAATGCATCGAGGTTATAGCTTGTCAAGTTAATTCTGTGATCAGTTACCCGCGATTGGGGAAAATTGTAGGTGCGAATCTTGGCACTGCGGTCTCCGGTGGAAACCTGAGCTTTACGTGAACTGGCAATTTCCTGCTCCTGACGGCTTATTTCTGCATCCAAAAGGCGGCTGCGCAGCACTTTTAAGGCTTTCGCTTTATTTTTGATTTGTGACTTTTCGTCCTGGCAGGTAACCACTATTCCCGTAGGAAGATGGGTAATCCGTACTGCAGAATCGGTAGTATTTACGCTTTGTCCGCCATTACCACTGCTGCGATATACATCGATGCGGATTTCGCTATCGATTAGTTCCACATCTATATCTTCCGCTTCAGGCAGCACGGCTACGCTTACTGCAGAGGTGTGAATACGTCCACCGGATTCGGTTACAGGAATGCGTTGCACACGGTGCACACCGCTTTCAAAACGCATCAAGCCATAAACACCATCGCCATTTAGCTGGAAGATTAGTTCTTTATAACCGCCCAAACCGGTTTCATTGCTATCCAAAAGGCTTAGTTTCCATCCTTTTAGCTGAGCATAATAGTTGTACATGCGGTACAGATTAGCCACAAACAAAGCAGCTTCCTCACCGCCAGTTCCGGCACGGATTTCGATGATGGCATTCTTGCTGTCGTTAGGATCACTGGGAATCAGCATGTCGCGCAGTTTCTGTTCTGCCATTTCCAGTTGGGCGTCCAGGCTTTGCGCCTCTTCTTTGATCATCTCTGCCATATCGGCATCGCTTTCGGCGGCTAACAGTTCTTTCACTTCGGCGATGTGATTTTCCACCTGCTGATAGTGTTTCCAGGCTTGGTTTATTTCACCAAGTTCTTTGAATCGGCGCAGGCTGTCCCGATAGCGTTTGGCATCGTTGATAATGGCAGGATCGCTGATTAAATCCTGCGTATCATGCAGCTCTGTTTGTAATTGATCAAGCTTTTCGCGGGGGATCAAGATACATCTCTTACGGGAGCAGAGATTATTTGCCCTTCGGCATCAATCTGGGTTACGTTGTAGGCACTGATATCCATATCCAGAGCGGCTTTCATGGCTACTAAGCCAATTTCCACCATGCTATCATCCGGAGGCTGAGTGGTAATTCGTTGTAAAGCCATACCGGGAATGGTCATCATTTTTACCAGAGGGTGTTTAAGATTTTTGCCGGAAAACTTCAGCACTTCATAGGAAACACCGGAAACAAAGGGGATCAGCAAAATGTGATAGCCCAAACGCACAAACCACGGCAAGGAGCCATGCAAGATAAAAGCAGAGACGAGCGTATCGACAATGGAGAAAATAAGGATCCCGATGAGCAACACAAAGAACATAAAGCTGGTGCCACATCGGGGATGGATGGTTGTCCAAGTTTGAATCTTGTCTATCACCAAAGGCGTTTCATGCTCGTAAGCATTCACGTTTTTGTGCTCCGCTCCGTGATATCGAAACAGGCGATTAACATCCTTAATCAGCGAAATAAGATAGATATACAGCACGAAAAACACGATCCGGATGCCACCCGCAAACAGATTAAAATATAAATCCTGTTTGGAAAGCTTCATCCAGTCTGAAAGTTTGTATGGCAATAAGCCGAACAGCAGGAACGCCAGCCCAAAGGCAAACACAAAGCTGAATATCTCTTCCAGTTTGGCAGCGTTCTTGCTTTTTTGTTTTATCATTTTACCCTTGGCTGCTTCTTCTGCTATCAAATCCAGCTCAAACCGGTTAGCCGAAAATGTGAGAGTCTGAATACCTATAATCATCATTTCGATCAGCGACACAAAGCCACGGATTATGGGTAAACCAAGCAGCTTATTTTTACTTGTGATGCTGGTGAAGGGCTGTTTTAGCAGCTCGATGCTGCCATCTTTGCGACGGATCGCTGTGGCCAGAGCTTCCGGCCCGCGCATCATAACGCCTTCTATAACGGCTTGGCCACCAACGCTTATCTCTTTCTTATTTTTCATTTTATCCTTACTTACTTGCGCTTGGAACACCGGATTCATCCGGTTGGTTCGGCATGCTTTAGCGTGCCGTATGCTTCGGCTTCTGGTATGTACGCAACTTTCACTGCCACATAAATGTGGCAAAACCAACCGGATAAATCCGGTGTTCCGCTTTTGGGAAACCCCAACAAAACTCATATTTTTGCTTACCAAAGAAAAACGCCACTCCCCACAGCCGAAAACCGTGGTTTGGGTGGCGTTTCACAGAAAAACTGTCTAACTATCGGCTTTAACGTTGTATCTCTTGTTAAATTTCTCCACGCGTCCGGCTGTATCCATAAGCTTTTGCTTGCCGGTGTAGAAGGGATGGCAAAGGTTGCAAATATCAACCTGCATGCTGCCTTTTGTGCTGCGTGTCTCGAACACGTTGCCGCAAGCGCAGGTGATGGTGGCAACTTCGTATTTAGGATGAAGTCCCTGTTTCATTTATCTTGTACTCCTTGTGTAAATTCACTTTAGTTTGGGTCAATAAATCTGGAGAGGCTATATATGTCAACAGAAAAGCTGCATTCGGCACCACCACTAAAAATAAATGGTCACACGGATTGGACGGTTTAATCCGCTAAATCCGTGGGACTATTCAATAAACTTCCCCACGCTTAATGCGTCATCTTACGCTTTTACAGAGCTGGCTGCCGTTCTTTTCTTTTTCTCGTTCACTTCATTGATGTGCATTTGCACAGGGATGAGGCAAAGTATGTTCACGTATGGCAAAAGCACCCATCCGGTAGCCAGCCAGAAAGCGCTGAAGTTGCAGGGCTGAATGCGGTTTAGCTCACGATTGTTGGCTATTTCACCCAAGATGCGCCAGGGAAACAGCAAGAACGAGATAGACCATTGATGACTCCTGTCCTTAGAATTTGTGTGCCACCTCAGCCATGATCCCTGCATGTAAAACCAATACAACTGATACAAACCTCCCGTAAGCAATGCCATCATAACCATTCTGGGAATGGGCATGGGGCAAAACAACGGTGCAGAATCATTATTGTCCATTTCCACAAACTCGGCAAGCCCATCATCGTCAAAGTTGATGTGCACATCAGGGATATGCACCTTATCCATAATCGATTGCACGGTATTCAGTTTCACCCAAATCGGTTTAGCATCACTCATAATGTAGGACTCAAGTTCCAGTTTATCATGTAGCAATAAGCTAACAATTTCTCGCTCTGAAACTGGCCCGAATTCTTTGCCGTCCACGCTGTAAATCCATTTTGTCATAACACTACTCCTTACGGGCTACTTTTTATAGCGACTTTGCCACAAATGGAACTGCTTGGCTTGATACTATTTCATCAGCACCATTTTCATGCTGCGGGAATAATCTCCGCTTTCCAGGCGATACAGGTAAACGCCGCTACTGGCAGCTTTGCCATTATCATCGCAGCCATTCCACACAATTTTATGTTCACCCTTCAGCAAATCGGCATTCACCAGGGTGCGCACCAACTGACCTTTCAGGTTGTAAATCTTCAGCGATGTAGCTGCTGCTTTGCCAAGGCTGAAGGACAGCGTGGTAACGGGGTTAAAGGGATTGGGAAAGTTCGGATACAATGCTGCCACAGGTATGGCTGGGTTCACATTATCTTCATTGGCAGTTGCCACACCACCGATGATGCTAATGTTATCGATAGTCCAGCCCGGATCGGTAAGTTCCTCGTCCGTGGAGGCATCACTAAGCCGGAAACGGAAATAGAGGCTTTGCCCCGCGTAGTCATTCAGAGCTACAAACTCTTTGCGCCAGGTGTCCCATCGTCCCGATTTCTGCCACAAAACCGTCCAGGAATTGCCATCAGTAGAGGCTTCCACCCGGGCAGGATCAAAGTTCCATTCTGTATAGAGATGCGAATCGAATATTAGGTACAAACTGTTTCCCACAGGCAGATTTACTGGGTTCAGGGTTTTAATCCACACATTGCAGTTCTGCTCGTACAAGCCATTTCCGCCCCAACTGTCCGTAAGGGCATAGCCCGAGGCTGATAGCTCGTTTTCGCGCACCCATGGCCAGATCGGAA
>JAVEUB010000161.1:0-6607 GCA_034005785.1 Cloacimonas sp. (SeqCode)
AGCCGGACCCTCGGGCAACCCCGAAATTGACACCCCTGCAGTGGAAAAGACCGGGCTTACAGGTAACTATCCCAATCCCTTCAAACCGGAAACTACCATTAACTACAGTGTGAAGGATGCCAGCCCGGTAACCATCTGTGTCTATAATAGCAAAGGTCAGCTTGTGAAGACACTGGTGAATGATACCAAAAGTGCTGGCGTGTTGGCGTGCTGGCGTGTGGGCGTGCTGGCGTGCTGGAGTGTTTGAGTGTGGGCGTGCTGGAGGGGCTGGATTGCGTGAGCCAGATCTTTAGAATAGTGAGAAGCTAAAAAAGGGGTTGCCCAGCGGCAACCCCTTTTGATGAGTATGTGATACCTGTTATTAACTGATGAATCTGCAACAGCAGTTTTAGCTACCGCATTTATTCTATGGACATTATTTATAGGATGTAACCCTGACGAATAGATGTGGCTCATCTGAATGGTAATAATAGGCTAATTGAGTTCTTGGCACCATTATCACGGTAGTGTTCTCTGGCAAGAAATCGGTAGTGGTGCTAATGTAGACCACATAATTTGTGATCGAGGAAGTTAAAGACGCATCCCAGATAAAAGTGGTATTAATCGCTTCCGGATCACCAAGTAAGGGTAAATACCTATAAATTCTTAAATTTCTGGGCGGAGCTGGTATCACGCTGAATGAATTGCTGATAACCTCGAAGGAGGGATTGGCATCATCTATTATCTTGATTTTTACATTCGAACTCATATCGTGCGAATTATACGTAAAGGCTGTGGAATTTGCACCCTGCACGCAAGAAATTGGCATAAAGGCAGAAGTCCATGTTACGCCGTTATCGTACGAAACAACAATGTATACAGATGAACCACTACCAGTATAATTCCAACTGACTATGGACGAAACTCCGGCTATAATTGATTCTCCTCCGGCGGGATATGTAATTACTATCGGGGGAGCAGGTATCTGTAAGGTGATTTCTATACTATAGGTAGGAACATTGGGGTCATTTGAAGTTCCATTGATGGTAGTATTGTAGTTTCCGGCAGCCAAACCCGTAGTATTAAAGGAAACCGTGATATCCTGAGCTGCGGCACCGGACGCTATAGTATTGGCTATGGTGTTTGTGTTATTGATCTGGAGCCAGGTAATTGCAGCGGGGATGGTGAGGCTATAATCCAAAGACATATAGCCGCTATTTGAAATGGTAAGGGTTTGGGAATTGGTGCTCCCTGCCTCAATCGTGGCGGTGAAGGAAGTGGCAGACGCTACCAAAGTCGGCTTTCCTCCCTGTCCAGTGAGTGTTATTGTCTTGCTAATTCCGGCATTGCTGGATATGGAGATATCGCCATTGTAAGCTTGGACAGCAGTGGGAGCAAAGGTAACCCTATACGTTATGTTGCTCCCAGCCGCGATGGTATAGGCGAGGGTGTTCCTGTTTGGGAGCTTTTCCTTGGTTTTGGTAATGCCTGTAGCGTTTCTTGCTACGGCAACGCTGTACCCGGTTGGCATGCTAATGTCTCCAGATAACGTTGCATTGCCACTGTTGGAGATGTTAAATGTGCTCGTGGTAGTGGTATTGATAAGTACGGTTGCCAAATCAAGGCTGGTTTGATTCACGGTTATCGCGGGCGATGTAACTGTGAAAACATTGCTGTAGGCTGCATTGTAGGGGGATGCACTATTCACTATCTTAATTACATACGTCGAAGAGCCGATGTATGGAACTGTCCACGCATAGTTGTTCGTTCCGGTAACGGTGGCAGGATTGGCAATCAGTGTCCAAGCTATACCGTTATTGGAAGAACAATACAATCCTACGGTGCTCCCTGTCCCAGTATAACTCCAGGTGATATTGTTAGCAGTGCCACCTGCCCAAGAGGCACCAGTAGTAGGAGCAGTAATGATTATCGGAAGAGCCGCCGTAACCGTCATCGAGACAGGAATCGAAAAAGCCGAATTGGCAATGCTGTTGCTGGTTACATTGATTTTAGCATTGTAGGTACCAACTGCCAGACCTGTAGGGTTGAACCCCACGGATATATTCACACTTGCAGCACCGGAGACGATGCTGCCGCTGGCGGTGGTTCCACCGTTGAAACTGAGCCAAGTTGGTGTGATTCCTTGTTTTGTTACCACTATCTTGTCCAAACAAACACCGCAACCATAATTGGCATTACCTTGAAAACCAATGTAGTAAGTGCTACCAAGGTTTGGCAACGAAATGGTCTCCTGAGTCCAAGAGGTAATATCATTTGTATACTCACGCAACAATGTCCATGCCCCTGCAACGCTTGTTTTGTAATATACTTTCAGTTGATCCTGAGCTCCAAACCATTTTGCTTGAGTATGCCAAAAAGATAAAGTAGCTGCGGATGCACCGGATAAATTCAGAACAGGGGTTACGAGCTTCGTGGCTGACTCTGAACCACTCTGTATAAATAATCTGGCGTTGTATGCTCCGTCATAAGCTGCTGTGGGGGTGCCATAAACAACCCCCGCTACAAATCCCCAGGCAGTAGCCTCGGTATCATAGATTTGAGTCCAGCCAGTGGGAATTGTAGTACTGGCAAAGGTTTCATCCAATACAGTTGTGTTTGCTGATGCTCTCGCACAAGTATAGGTCAAGGTTTGAGACCCAAGATTTCCAAGCGACATATTTTGACTTGCTGTAAGATTTGCAGCCAAAGTTTGGCTGAAAGACGTAGGTAACCATGTGATGCTGGGAGCAGCCAACGGGGCAAGAGTAATGACGCTAACTCCCTTTTGTACCATATTGCTGTATGAGCCACCCCAAGTCATGGAGTGCACACTGTAATCCCAGGTGTCGTGCAAATATACCGTATTGGATTCACTATCATAGCCAATACCCAGAATTGTATGTCCCAGTGTACGTCCCAGCAAATGAATAATCACAGGAATCCCAGCGTTAATACTTTGTTTGTAGTCTGCAAAAGTACAGCCCAAGGTATTGCCATCATAATTCATAACCTTCTGATTGTAATTTGCGGTAACGGTATAGCCTCTGGATTCAAAGAACAATCTTAACCCTCGGGTACAGTCTCTTTTTCGAACTGTGTAGCTTTCTGGTGCTACAAAATTGGAGAGAGCAGAACCGTCATCGTTCCAATACACCGTGGAGTAGCCATCAGCATTGCTCCACCAATCTTGGCTGGTGCCAATATAATCGGCAGTACAATTAGCGTATGTTCCAGTGGGATTACCAGTGCCAAAAGGATCGTCTCCACTGTTCCCTGAACTAGTCCAAAATCGATTCACATGTCCGGCAGTAAGTAGATTGTCATAGCCGGTATGAGTGGCACTTAGGGAGCATTCTCCAGTGCCCCATGCGCTGTTGTCCAGAGGCACAATCCCTCCATTGGTAGGGCCAGTATACACATTGTTGTATCCATGGCGGTCAAAATAGCCAGCCAGCATCGCTGCAGAGGTGGCAGTACAGCCGTAGCTCCAATCAAAGGCTGGAACTTCTGCTATCATCACCGCACTGCGGGTAGGTACTACTACTGGTCCTGGCTTCCTTTGATCAACTGGAATGGTAGGGATAGTTATTTCGTCAATAAGTTGCCCTTTGTCGCCACGATATGTGCGCACCAGCGAATTCTGAGCGGTCAGCGCTATTAAAAAGGATAGCATAAGTAATGAAATTATCCATCTTTTCATGTTGTTCTCCTTGGTTTAATTACTTAGGATCGGCAGTGCCTATATTGGCAAGACGCTCACTGCAGAGATCTGCCAACACCGTATCGTGGGATGCTTCCGTATATTCACGCATGATGTTAGTGAAGCGTCCATTCCTGTAATGTACCGTATACCCGATCAATCCACCACCCTCTGGAGCTTTGGTTTCGATAATGGAGCTGATTGATAACACTTTCAAATCTGCTTTTTTTGTTTTCATACCATAGATCAAAGCGAGAATTATGCCAATTGTTTGCTTTTCTATTGTTGCTGGAATAGATTGATAAATATGGAGATACACTTATTCCCTAAAACCACAAATGGGGCTTTCTTTCATAAGGGCAACATTTTCGGCTGAAAGTGAAATTTCAGATGAAACTTTTTACGGTGTCACAATGCAGGTTGAGGCTATTAGTGTCCCTTGCGCGTGTACTTCTGTAGATTGTATTTCACAATCCGGCGGTAGATTGTGGCTTCCGATACATTCAAGAGCTGAGCCGCATCTTTTTGTTTGCCCTTAGCTTTTATTAGCGCTTTCACAATTAGCTCTTCTTCATCTTGGCACTGGTTGTCTGCCGGAGTTTCAATGTTAAAACTAAAGGGGTTGATCTGGCCGAGCAGTTTGGCATCCCAAGTGTTGCTATTGCAAAAAATAAACATGCGCTCGATGATGTTTTTCAGCTCACGTACATTTCCCGGGAAAGAGTGCTGTTTCATGGCATCAAGGAATGATTTGTCCAGCATGGGCTGATGTTTTTTTAGCTCTTTGGCAAAACAACTGATAAAATGTAAGATTAGTGGCTCAATGTCCTCCGTCCTTTCTCTTAGTGGCGGGATGTGGATTTCTATCGTGTTCAGGCGGTGAAAGAGGTCGAGCCGGAATTTGTTGCTAAACATCTGTGCTCTGAGGTTCAGGTTTGTAGCTGTAATAATTCTACTATCAAAGGGAACTTCACGGCTACTGCCAACAGGTGTAACATTGCGGGTCTCGATTACGCGCAGGAGCTTACTTTGCAGTTCAAATGGCATCTCTGTTATCTCATCCAGAAATAGGCTACCCTTGTCGGCTTGTAAAAAGAACCCCTTGGTTTGGGTGTCTGCACCAGTATATGCACCTTTCGTATGCCCAAAGAGTTCGCTCTCGATCAAAGAAGCAGAGAGAGCACCGATATTGACAGAGACAAAAGGACTGTTTCTGCGGATGCTGTTATTGTGAATGATTTGTGCTATAACTTCTTTGCCGGTACCAGATTCGCCCATGATCATAACACTGGTATTGGGGTGCTGAGCTGCCAGCAAAGCCGCATTGAGCACATTCTGATGGGCTACACTATTACCAATAAAATGGTACCTTTCAGCGGTTTGGGGGCGAGCAACAGTTTCGCTGGAGATGCTATCCAGATTCAATTCCCGGAGTTTTACTGTTCCGGATTCCTGTTCCATGCGCTTACGCTGAATATCAATAACATATTCTCCGGAAATATCATTGGCGCGTTCGGAGATTTCATAGCTTTTTTTATAGTTATGTTGCTTGGCATATAGCTTTGCCAATGTCCTGGTTGCCAGAATCCACTGGACGTAATGCTTTTCTTTTTTATAGTATTTGATGGCATTATTGATGATCCCTTTTGCTTCCTCATACTCCTCCAAATCCAGCAAAGCGTTTGCTTTATTAAGCTGAAAAAGGTGTTCAGTTGGTAACATTTTAAAGTCTTGGGATAGCTTTATCGCCCGATTTATATAGAGTAAAGCTTTCTGATGCTCTTGCAGGTGTGAACAGCACATTGCATAATTGCTAAACAGATCCATTGTGAATCCCGATATCTTATCACCATATTTTTCTACAATGTTATAGCACTGCTCAAAGTACTCTTGGGCTGCTGAGAAATTTTTCTGGCACATCTTCAGGTTTCCCAGATTCAAAAGCATCAGAGATATTTGTTCTTCATGAACGGATTCTTGGGCTACTTTTAAGCCTGCCAGCAACAGTTCTTCAGCTTTGGAATAGTTCAGAAGTCTGATATATACCGAAGACAAATTGTTGATAATGGTCAGTTGTTTGTCGGGTAGCCCTAAACTTTGGGCATATTGCAAGGCTTGCCGGAGATATGTAGCAGATTCTTCCAGTTTAAACAACTCCATATTTAGGGTGGCAATTTTATTGAGTGCATTCAACGCGATATAAGAAGGGTTCACTCTTTTCAGCAGATCTACAGTTCTCTTTTCCTCTTTCAAGGCTTCCTGATAAGATTTGTACTGTCGCAAGTGCGAGAGTAAAAAGGAACTGGCATAGATGATCAATTCATAGTCTGCCGATTGGATAGCATATTCCAAAGCTATATCCAGACTGGGGCGGGAACCAATTTCTTGATTCAATGCACTATAGCAAATACCGAGCAGCACATTGCAATTTACCAGAATGAAATAGTCTTTTTCGGGAATCGCCAGGCTAATGCACTCGACCACGATAGCCTCAATCTCTTCCGGCCTGTGCATGGTAAGCAAGCATTTTGCCTCAAAATAGCGTAGTTTGTTCCGATCCTGGGAAGATAATTCACCCATATCACAAGTGGCAATGTACTGAAGAACTTCTGGAGGATTCACTTCAGACTGAATATCAAGCATTTGGATATTATCTTTTGATAGCTTTTGATGTATCATATACTTCCTTCTCATCACAGGTTAACACACTCGAACACGCCCATACTTTTTCAGTCCCTAATCACAGCGGTTTGTTGTTTACGCAGGATTTTGCCGCCATCCTCGCTTTGTGATTCCCACAGGATGAAGTATAAGCCACGGGGTGCAAAGCTGCCATTTTGTTTACGTCCGTCCCAAGTGAAGATACCCCGGTCGGAACAAAGGGTGTTATCTGCCAAAATCCTTATTTTGCTGCCACGCAAATCGAAT
>JAVEUB010000162.1:0-6595 GCA_034005785.1 Cloacimonas sp. (SeqCode)
CATAGCTAATAAGCTGGAACAATTGCTCCATGCTTATTTTCCCTTTGGCTACGAGGTGCTCTGCTAACAAGCTAAACAGCGTTCCGCTTCCGGCAATACCCATAGGGGTTATTTCCGGATGCAGGATACCGCTATCCTTTTGCAGCACGGTAAAAGCACAGTGATCACTGGCGATAATATCGAAGATGCCATCCTGCAGCAATTCCACCATCAGCCCGCGGGAGTTTTCGCTACGCAAGGGGGGTGAACAAAGCCAGCGGTGACCTTGTGGATCTGCCAGTTGCTCTTCGTTTAACAGCAAATAATGAGGGGCTGTTTCGCAAGTAATATACTTCGCTTCCTGCTTTGCTTGATGAATGAGTAGTGCTGCTTTGGGACAGGATACATGCACAATGTGCAGCGGATATTTGTGCTTCAGGGATAGCTCCAGCAGCTTTTCCACGGCTACGATTTCCGCCTTTTCGGGTCGACGAATGCTGTGATCCGCAGCCCGGAAGAAGGGATTGCGATAGCTGTGATCAGCGATAATTGCATCATCTTCGCAGTGCACCAGCAGCCGTGTTTTGTGGCTGGACATATCAGTCATAAAGCGTTCGATAGCCTCGTAACTTTGGTACAAGCCAGCTTCCCGATAGGTGGTGTAAAGCTTGATGTCTGTATCTGCACCAAGCAAGTTGATAATGCTGCGCGGCTCAAGATTGCAAGGTGTAAGATGCCAGAACACTCTGCCATGATAATCTTTAGCGGCTTCACGCATGTGCTGAAGCTTGTCGGCAAGGCTGGTGCCATTTGCTTCGGTAACAAAAACCCCAATACCCTCGATTCCACATTGTTCTGCCATGCGGGCATAGCTGTGCCAATCGTCAGCAAGCTGCTGTCCGCCAATTTGTTCGCCAATATGCACATGGAAATCAAAGATTCCGGGAATCACGCTAATTGCACCGCTGCGGGGTCTTTTAAGCCATGGCCGGTAATCAGCAAAACAACCTGCTGCGTTTCTGTTATAATGCCACAGTGAATTGCCTTTTTCAAGCCAGCCAAAGTGGCTGAAGAGGAGGGTTCGGCAAAAACTCCCGAATATCTTGCCAGTTCCAGTTGCGAGCTAAGGATTTCGGCTTCGCTTACACGCATGGCAGCGCCCTTTGTTTCTTTTATTGCCTGCACTGCCCAATGCGCCAAAGCAGGGGTTTTCACGCTGATCGAATCCGCTATGGTGGCAGGTTTGGTGGCGTCTTGATAGGTTCCACTTTCCCAATAGGAAGTGATGGCATCGCTGCTTTCAGCTTGCACGGCTAAAAGCTTTGGTAAGGTGCTGGTAATTCCGGCTCGATGCAAATCCACAAACGCTTTGTAGATACCGGTTAGGATCACACCATCACCCACGGGGATAATAATCCAAGCGGGCACTTTGCAGCCATTTTGCAGATAGATTTCCAGTCCAGCGCTCTTTTTACCATCCACGGTGAAGGGATGATAGCCCGTATTACGGCAAAGACATGGATGCGTGGCAGAATAATCTAACGCAGCCTTGAAGGAGTCGTCATAAGTGCCTTTCATTTTGTTCAGCTTAGCACCATGCACCTGAATCTGGATCAGCTTGGCAGCAGGGGCACTTTCAGGAGCAAAGATTACCACTTGTTTACCTACGGAAGCTGCTATACAAGCCAAAGACGATGCAGCATTACCAGTGCTGGCAGCTACGATTTCGGCTATGCCTTTTTGCACAGCATCGGCCACCACTACTTGCGAAGCGCGGTCTTTGTAGCTACCACTGGGGTTTAGGGCATCATTTTTTATCCAGACCTGCATGGGTGTGGGCGGACGCAATCCGCCCCTACTGGCAAGGGATTCATCGTTGGGTTCGTTTGGGCGAGTTGCACTCGCCCAAACTGCCTCATTCAAGCGTTTTATGCTGAAAAACGGTGTATTCCCCACTGGAATAGGCGGGTAAAATATCGGATCAACCGCACTAAACAGCAAGGGATCCGGCTTTTTCTGCCAGGCTTTGGCAATGCCCTTGTAATCAAACAGCGCTTCCAGCACCCCTAAAAGAGGCAGTCCAGCTTTGTAATCCTTGCTGCACACATCGCACAGGTAATGCAAACCATTAGGCTCGAACTCCTTACCACACTGTGTGCAACGGAATAAAGAAAAATAATTAGCCATTTAAACCCAATTGGTAAACCAGAGCCGCATAGAAAGCAGCAGCAGAGGTTAAATGCTCCACGGGGCACGCTTCATTGGGGGCATGAGCATATATTTCGTTACCAGGCCCCATGCCGATGCAGGGAATGCCATTCATGCCGGAAATCGACACGCCATTGGTGGAAAACGTCCATTTATCGATCTTGGGAGTTTTGCCCAGGGTTTCGGTATAAGCCTTGGCTGCTCCCTGAACATAAGGAGAATCCAGCGGTGTAACCCAAGTGGGGAAATACTTCTCTGTGGGGTAAACAAGCCCCGTAAAGGCAGCTTCGTTATAGGTTAGAACCTCTATCACGGCATCGGGCTGGCCAGCCAACCGGCATGCTTCGGCTACTTCTGCCACAGCGGATTCTTTGTTTTCGCCCCAGGTGAGCCTTCTATCCAGATGAATGCGAGCGCTATCCGGCACAGCACATTGCGAAGGACCAGTGAAATAAACTTCCGTAACACAAACGCTGCCTTTCCCCAAAAACTCATCATTGTGCAGGCGTTCATGCAGCTTTTCGATCTCCAGAGCGATGCGGCTGATTTTGTAGATCGCATTATCACCACGTTCGGGAGCAGAACCGTGGCAAGAAAGCCCCTTAACGTGCACCTGCATTTCCATGCGTCCCCGATGGCCACGATAGATATTCAGGTTCGTAGGTTCAGTAATCACTACCATTTCAGGCTTAATTTCGCCTTCATTAAGGATGTATTGCCAGCACAAGCCATCACAATCTTCTTCCATCACCGTGCCGGTAAAATAGACGCTGAACTCTTTGCCCAAACCGAGGTCTTTAATAATCCTGGCAGCGGATAGCATGGAAGCCATGCCGCCTTCCTGATCTACAGAGCCACGTCCCCAAACCATACCATCTTTCACATGTGCCGCAAAGGGATCAAAATCCCACAGACTGAGGTCACCGGGATAAACCGTATCGATATGAGCATCAAAGGCGATTACGCGTGTGCCATGCCCAATTCTGCCGATTACATTGCCAAGCGGATCAATGTAGGCTTCATCCAGGCCGATGACCTTCATTTCTGCCAGAATGCACTCCACAACTTCTTTTTCCTTGGTGGAAAACGCAGGAATGCGAATCATATCCATCAAAAAGCGGGTGCTTGTTTCTTCGTAGTGCTTGGCTTTAGCCATAATTTCTTTATACATGGCAGTCTCCTATTTTCTTAATCTCTATCTAAACACAGATAGCATTTCCCGCAGATTTACGCAGATAAAAAGCGCAGATTTTCCGCAGATTATACTCTCTTTTGCTCTTTTACTCTATGTGAAAGTGTCTTTTGGTAGGACTTAAGTGGAGCTTGCAAAGCGCTGCATCTATCAAACGTTGTTTCACCTTTCCACTCTTCCACTTCTGTAGCATTGGCACTCATCACTACTTCTGTAGCATTGGCATGCTACACTACATTCTACCTCACTTAGAATCTCTTCCACAGATCTTTTGCCAGCTCTCGCGAGCGTGCTTTAATCTCCGCTTCATCGATATCCAGCAGCAATTCTCCATCCCACATCAGCACTTTTCCAGCGCAGATGGTGGCATCGATTCTGGCCTGTGACAATCCATAAACCAGATGTCCGATCCAAGTGCTTGAGTCCAGAGGCGTGTGCGGATCGTAATCTACCACAATGATATCGGCAGCAGCACCTTCAGTAATGGTGCCATGTGCGGCACCCCAATATTTCTGAGCTATCCGGGGGTTATTTTGCACCAGAGCATTTGCCAGTTCCATAAAGCCTTGCGAGGGATCGTTTTGTTTCAAATGTTGCGCCCATATGCCAACGCGCAATTCTTCCAGCATGTTCACTGTCATGGCATCCGTGCCAAGACCAACTGTTACGCCAAGTTCCGCCATTCTAACCACATCGGCGATGCCAACAGCATTATTAAGGTTAGATTGGGGGTTGGTAACAATCGCGGCACCTTTTTCGGCAACAATCATCAATTCCTTGGAATTCAGATGCACGCCATGCGCCAGAATGCTCTTGTTATTGATCAGCCCAAACTCGTTCAGGCGCTCCACCACACGCTTACCGTAATGGTCTATGTTGAAGCGCTGATCCGATTCAGCTTCTGCAGCATGGACATGTGTACCGCATTGCAATTCGGCTACTTGCTGGCCTATTTTGCTAAGGCTCTTATCGCACAAAGTGAAGGCTGCATGCATGCCAAACAGTGCTTTTAGCTGAGGATCGGGATTGGCGTTACAAGCCTTTATCCAGGCTGTGTTTTCGGCAATTCCTTCCATGCAGATGGCATCACCATCCCGATCGGACACCTCGTAACAAAGATTTGCCCGCAAACCTGCAAGCTTAACCGCTTTGCCAATTTCGGAAAGCGAGCCATGCACGGCAAAAGGTGAAGCATGATGATCGATAATCGTGGTTGTACCCTTGCGGATGGCATAAAGCGAGGAAACCAGAGCGCTGTAATAATTCTCTTCATCCAGCAGCTTTTTATCCAGCCGCCACCACAGGTTTTCCAGCACTTCATTGAAATCTTTGGAGGGAGCAGCCTTCCCCAAGCCTGTTACCAAGGTGGAATAATAATGGTGATGCGCATTTATCAGCCCTGGCATAATAATTTTTCCCTGCACATCGATGCGTTCGCATTCTATCTGCGTAAAGCTTGCTATAGGTGCTATTTGCTTGATGATACCATCCTCAACCAGAATTGCCTGATTCTCCAAAATCGGGTTATCTGCGTTAAAACTGAGGATCGGTCCACCTAAAAGTATGTATCTGTTCATCATATCTCCTTAAAATCACATTGGGATATCAAGGAAATGGAAGAGGCGGATATTTGTCAATGAGAAATTGGCCGGAAGTTGGCTTTACCATTTTCCGGCTCATTTACACGTAAAAATGCATCCTTGCCAATGCGCAATTATTGGTAGCCAGCAAATTTGTGCCAAGGGCTTTTGCTGCTTGATTGGCAATAAGATGCGAATTCCTTTGAACCTCGCAAGTAACTTTTTTATATGCCTTAAAGCCTTATTGCAAAAAGCTTTTTTGCACATTGCAGGCTATCACACTATTTTTTTAGCTTGACACAAATCCTAAGGTTCTAATACGTAGGACTTTATTCACCGACGCGCTATCGCTTAGGCAGAAAAAATAAACATTAACTTTAAGGAGTATCAAATGACGAAAGCCGATTTAGTAAAGATCATTTCGGAAAACACCGGAATCATCCGCAAAGACGTCGCAGTCGTAGTCGATGCACTTTTGCAATCGATCAAGGACAGCTTGGCCAAAGGTAACCACATTGAAGTCCGTGGCTTTGGCACCTTCAAACTGAAAACTCGTAAACCCCGTGTTGGCCGCAATCCTAAAACCGACGAGAAAGTCCCAGTACCGGAACGCACAGTTCCGACCTTCAAATTTTCCCGTGAGTTCAAGGGTAACGTTGTTGACGTTAAAACCAAGAAGTAAGGGCAGATAATTATGCCGTGCGGAAAGAAGAAAAAACGTCATAAAATAGCTACACACAAGCGGAAAAAACGTCTGCGGAAGAATCGTCATAAACACAAAAAATAGACTGCATTAGCATCTGTTTTAACGTTATCACCGCTTTGGGGTTTTCTTCGGAGCGGTGTTTTTTTTTGTAATTAAGAATTATGAATTAATGTGACGCGCTTCATAGTGGGGAGCGTTTTTGCTTTAGGACTTGGTGGGGAGCATTTTAGCTTTAAAAGTTGCGGTAAGGCTGCAGTTTCCCTTTAACACAGAGGAAAAACAGAGCAAAGCCTTTAACATAGGATGCCAATCCTGTTGTATATGGGATTCCGATCCTGTAACATAGGATGCCAATCCTGTTGTGTATGTGGGATTCCGATCCCACATCTTACTACAAATCATACAGATAAACCGAAAAGATTTTTACAAAGAGTAAAAGAGCAAAAGAGAACAAGAGAGGCATAACACAGGAGAGAGATTTTCAGTGAAGTGGTGGGTGATACTGGATTCGAACCAGTGACCTCTACGATGTGAACGTAGCGCTCTAACCAACTGAGCTAATCACCCGTGGGGGGAAAAAGAATGTGGTGGGAGATACTGGATTCGAACCAGTGACCTCTACGATGTCAACGTAGCGCTCTAACCAACTGAGCTAATCACCCACTCTGTTGCCATAATTTTACGGAGTGATTTTTTGTCAAGAACGGAGTGTTTTGTTTTTAGGAATTGGCGTAAGATTTAGTTTTGTTAAGAGTTTAAACAGGGCTGGATTCCCGGCTACAAGCTTGTGCGAAAACGTTTTGTCATTCCTGCGGAGGCAGGTATCCAGCCCATTTAAAAGGTCTGTAAGAACAGAAGATATATGTCTATACTGCAATGCTTTATTTGTGTCATCCCTAATGGGATTCATCAGAGATCGGAAGAGCACAC
>JAVEUB010000163.1:0-6561 GCA_034005785.1 Cloacimonas sp. (SeqCode)
ACGACGCTCTTCCGATCTTTTGATGAGTTTGTTAAGTGGCTCGATTTATTATATCCAGACTTCATTTTTGAGCGGTTGATTTTATCACATATGCACTATGACCATATTATGAGCGCAGCAAAAATAATCGATTCTTTGAGTCCAGAATCTGTTATAGTAGCTCGAACACCGATTGGACTTACATCAACTGCACTCAAACTGCATAAGAAAGCTCTAAACAATAAGATCTTGAATGAATTAACAATATCTGAGACAGTCAATCTTGGGAATTGGATTATTAGATCAAATCCCACAAGTTATTTAGCTAACAAGGCTAGGTCCAGAGACCAGAACCATCATGGTATAATATTAGATTTGAAGTCAGACAAATCACATCTTCTTCTGCCTGGAGATGCGAGTTGGGATCAGATTGATGATTTTCTTGGTAACCAGTACAATACAATCCAGAATCTCGAAAGATACTACAAAGTTACTCATCATTGCAGTCATACAGGATATGATGCTAATTTCCTAGGTAACTATCATCCCAAATATGCATTTACTTCTTGCTCAAACGGAAATCGTTATGGACATCCAGATCGTGTTACTCGAGTTCACTTGGATAGAATCACTAATGAACATGTTATAACTTGGAAGCACAAACGGAAAAGCATTGACCGAGAGATTCAATAATCAGACTGCTTAATGACTTGCTCTTGTTAGTAGTTGATATGAGTATTTAGACCTACCTGGTGCTTGGATAAGACTACCTTCGGAGTGTTTAACAAACTCACAAGTGAACCGTTCCACTTGCACTGCGAGTCTTTCCATCTGGTCTATTTCGTTGATATTCAGGCAGTTCCAAAACCAGTCTGAAATGAGTCCATGTTTGACATATAACTGTCACAAACCAGTCCAAAGAAGTCCAAAAGCATTGTGACATCTTTCCGAATGCAGTCCTAAGCATCTCTGCACCCGATAAAGGCTTATGCCTCTTTGTCACAGTGATGGCTATATGACATTTGGGGTGTCACTTTATAAGTGACACCTGAAATGTCAAATCGTGACAGCCGTTTGACAAAACTGCGCTAAGTCCATTTGATGTAAAACATTTTTATCGTTTTCGCTAGTAATATGATTAACAGAATAATTATGTTGACTCTAAGATAGGCATTTGAAAATTGTGAATTTTAGTTGAATAGGCTGATTAACATGGGGTAGAATATTTGTGAATTACCGCGGATATATCTGAAGGACAAGATCGAAAACTATGTGGTCATCTGGGTAAACGGCCATAGCATGGAGCCTCAGATCATGCACAGCGATATTGTGGTGATCCAAAGAAGAGAAGACTGGAGCAATACCGATGGCTCAGTCTGTGCGGTTAGATTAAACAATGGCATCACTCTGAAATGTGTTCAGTTCGATCACCAGCGGCAGCAGGTGCTATTACACCCATTCAATGCTGATTACCGGGTTCAGGTGGTTGATTCTATGCAGGGAGACGGTATCTCATTGATTGGGACACTGGTGATGCAGCTGAGGATAGGGTGATCCACGTATATTATATAGCGAGGTATAAAAATGCATATTGTTCTTAGCTCTTATCTCTTGAATGAGGGAAAGCCACCAGTAGATTACATTCTGGGAAAGTTTGAGGATCACGACATCGTGCTCTTGGGAGAAATGCACTATATCCGCCAGCAAGTAGAGTTGTATCACCGCTTGATACCTTTACTGCCGGAGCATGGCATCACGATAGTGGCCACGGAATTTGGCCGCCGAGCGGATCAAGCGCTGATCGACGAACTGCTATCCAAAGAGTGGTTTGATGTTCCTCTGGCAAAGCTGATCGCCCTCCGGCAAGAAGCCTTTTGGGGATACCTGGAGTATCAGGAGATATACAGGTTGATCTGGCAACAAAACCGCGTAAACACACCCAAAAAACAAATCCGCTGCGTTGGATTGAACGACCCTTATAATTGGAAGCTATACAACCAGATATGCCGCGAACAAAACCGCAAACCCAATCCAGAGGAGATCAAGCTGATTTGGAAGGATTGCGACGAAAGGAACTGGCTGGAAGCGCTGAAGGCGTATCACATTCCCGGAGTCACCAAGGTATTGGGCATCATGGGTGCGCACCACGCTTTCACCCGTTATCGCGAGCCGAGTTCCGAGGTAGAGGATGGTCGCCAAGTATTCAAAGGTTTCAATACTGTTCGCTTTGGCAACCATCTTTATGATCAATATGGAGACAGAGTCTGCAATGTATGCTTCTACGATCCGTGGGATGGTTTAAACGCTGATTCTCCCAAACAGGCCCCGGGCGGAGGCATCATCGAGACGATAATCAGTCCGCGCTTTTCAGAACTGGCTTTTGACCTGCATGGCAGCCCAGTGGGTGAACTGCTCGACAACAGCATTTACTCCTTGGGTTATAAGGATTTCCGTTTGAAAGACATCGCTGCTGGCATGATCTATACCTGCAAATTCTCTGAGTTCAAAGCCCTGACCCCGATTCCGAATTTTATCGATAAAGATAACTTGCAGGAATTTCGCGATTTCGCTCCATTTAACGATATGACGGATAAAGGCTGCGCCGAGATCAACAATACCATCGCCAAATGGGCGGACATCGCGGACATCTGGTAAACTATCTCAATTTGCTGGAGATTTAAGATATTGACTGAATTACTTATTGTTTGCTTCCATTATGATGATAGAGAAGTAGTCTTTGATGTTTACTCTCATTTTAGCTCTTATTGATCGATAGGTTTAGTAAAAAATAATTCATCATACATGATACTTGAATAGTGACTGCTGTGATCAAGCTTGGATTAGACTTTCCAGTAGTTCATTTAGACCCGTTTCAGACGGCAGGCATAACTCCCCGCGGAACCTTTCCACTCACACTGCAAGTCTTTCCAACTGGGCTATATCCATGATATTCAGACAGTTCCGAAACAAGTCTGAAATCAGTCCAGATTTGACACAAAGCTGTCACAAACAAGTCCAAAGAAGTCCAAAAGCACTATGACATCTTTCCGAAAGCAGTCCTAAGCATCTCTGCACCGGATAAAGGCTTATGCCTCTTTGTCGCAGTGGTGGCTATCTGACTTTTGGGGTGTCACTTTATCGTGAGCAATAAGAAGTAATTGACAATTTCAGCCGATCAACTAAAAAAGACACCTACCCTGATAACAAGGACACAAAAAGGAAAGATATGATGACCAGACCGAAAGTGGTGCTTTATGTTGGTGCGTCGTTAGATGGCAGAATAACCATGAATTCAAACTCCACTATGTTTGACGCCTACAAGCAGCCTGAGCTTTATGAAATGCTTTTCACCAAGGATGAATGGGCAAGCTTTACTAATGAGATATTCCAGATTTACAAACCGGATATGTTTTTGGAGGGGTGTAACATGTTGGTGGCTGAAAACCAAGAATTGACGGAGCTCCCCCCTTATGATGGTGATCTCGAAGTGCTTTATCAGGATTATTTGCCTGATGACATTATCAATCGACCAGGTAGAAAAACTTGGACCTCCGTGGTGGATGGTAGAGGAAGATTCCGAAATGGCTATACTGCTGATGGTGACGATCCCAAAACCTATATGGTGCATCTGACTACAGAAACCGCTCCACCAGAATATCTGTCCTTTTTACGCCAGCGCAGTATCCCTTACCTTATCGAAGGGCAAAACAAAGTTAATCTGCCCCAAATGTTTGATAAAGTGAAAACCAAGCTAAATGTGCAGACAATTGCCACCAGCTCTGGCGGAAAGCTTAGCGGTGCATTGATCAGAAATTCACTGCTGGATGAGATAAATATCCTGCTAAGTCCAATCGTGATTGGGGGCTACACGGTTCCAACCCTGTTTGCATCCCCAGAACCAAATTGGCCTACTATTTTACCCCATAAACTTCAGCTTCTGGAAGTGAAAAACTTTATGAACAACAAGCTGTGGCTGAGATATAAGGTGATCTATAATTAATCAATGATAGCAAGGGACTTAATAAACTGTGAACAACATAATCTATGTGATCGGAACCTGCCATGTGGATACTGCTGAACCCATATAGCGGTGTTTCTGAACGAGTAATGCCATAATCGGAAGAACCGAAAAAGGAATAAGGAATGTAATCATGCGTAGGATGATATTGATACTGGCTGTATCTGTAGTGTGTATCCGGGGATTGGGTATAACGATCGAGATTGGTGACTACGGCTATGCAGAAGGTAAGATAAGGAACTATAGCGAGGGGCCGTGGACTCCCTCGGGAACAGACATTTCGGAAGGCACGAACAAGGTTTGGAACTTCAACATGCCTTCCGCGGGTTATGTAAATAACACTTACCACAACGTGCAGAATGTTAGTGGCTTTCCCTCCGCCAATATCTCCGCCACTTACGATCAATACACGCTAAACTATTATTCAAATGGAACCCAGTATTACCAAAATACCGGTAGCGATATCCTAAACATTGGTTATACTGCCTCTCCGGATTTCGTTTGGAATCCCCCTGTTCCGATGGGCTTGCCGCATTATCTGGGTAAAACTTGGACGGGAACGCATAGCTGGGCTTATGGAACCTATAATGTTAGCGGTAAAGTAATCGCTGAAGGACAGGTAACTACCCCACTGGGCTGCTATGATGCAGAGCTGGTGCGCTATTATTACCAGACAAACGTGATAAACTATTATTGCTATCAATGGGAAACCAAAGAATATGGAATCATTGCCTATACGATAACCGTGAATGAAGGTATGCTCTATGTGCTAAATCAGGCAGAACCCAATGTCGCTAATGTTGATTACCTTGTGGATGCCCCATCTCTTAAAGCAACTATCAGCCCCAATCCCTTTGCCGGGAATCTTTGCCTTACTGTGGAATCCAGGAATGGCAATCCTGTAAGCGTGAGTATCTATAACCTCCGGGGAAGAATAGTTACTCGCAGTGAGCATATCCTCCCAGCAGGCAAGGAACTGCGCCTGGATCTCACCAAGGATTTTGCTTGCCAGATACCAGGGATATATTTTATCTCTGTAAAAGCAGGAAAAGAGAAGCTTGTCCGTAAAGTGACCAAGCTGCCATAAACACTGTTACACGCGACACCAGAATCGTGGATAACTGGGGTAAATCACCGTATAGAGTTTTGTGCTAAGCTTGAGTTTTTAGGATTTCCAACACTCTTTCGAAGATATATCCCACATGGATACGATTGGTGAGATCGAGCTTTTCCACATCGATTTCCAGGACAGGACCATTGTGAAAACCGAGCTTTACCACGTTAGCCCCATAGACTTTATACCAGCGATTCAGGTTATTAATCTCCGTGTACTGCCAACCGCCTTCAATTTCCATTTCCCTACCGCGTTGCTGAATCCTCTCCCAAGCCAAGGATGGGCTTCCCTGTAACAGAATTATCAGGTCTGAAGAGGGTAATTGCCTGTTAACGATTTGAAACCGGGTAACAAGATTGTCCAATTCGTCATCTGTAAGCAAACCATCTGCATTGAATTGATTGCAAAAAACAAGCAGGTCTTCGGGTAGTGAGCGGTCTTTCACATAGCTTTCAGAGCCGCTTTTACCAAGTCGCCGTTGCTGGGCTCGCATATCCAGAAAATGCATCTGAAGATCATAGCAATAGGTTTTCTTATCCCCCAGAAACTTCTCCAAAAGGGGGTTCTCTTCTGGTTTTTCATACAGTGTATTTATCTTCAGGCTACGTCCCATGATGGCAGTAAGGGTGGATTTCCCCAATCCGACATTGCCTGCAATGGTTATCAGTTTTGGGTTTTCTGCCAGGTATGTTTCCAGGTTACGCTCTACATCTATTGCTTTTAGGGTGGCTTCCGTCTGAGGCAAGGTGACCCATTCACTGATGCCCGGGCTGGACACACGAAGTTCCAAGGCTTTCACCTGTTCTGCAACCAGATTAACAGTACGGCTTTGCCACTCAGCCATATCCACAGATTTATCCGCATCAATAACAAGCACAGGACACCCAACATGGTGTGCGATAAAATCCTCATACAGATTATTAAGTAATTCAAGGTAATCTGCGGCAATAGCCAGTTCACTTTCGCGACCTCTCTCTCGTATTCTTTCCAAGAGAGTGGGAACATCTGCCTTGAAGTACACCAGGATGTCCGGTTCTTTGATTTGCTCTGTCATAAGCCTGTAGGTTCGCTGGTAGGCAATAAACTCTGGTTCAGACATATTTTGCAATATCCGTTGAGCTTTGCCGAAGATATGATAATCCTCTGCAAGAGTTCTGTCCTCCAGCACTATTCCGCGGCAGGATTGAATCAGTTTCTGGCGATCCAATCTGCCATTGAAGAACTCAATCTGTGCCATGAAGGCATTAGCTACTGGATCCCTATAGAAAGAATCAAGGACGATTGGATTGAATTTTTCGGGAAAAGCGAAAACCCCTTCTGTACCATTTGGTTTTGGATACACTGATATCAGCACCTTATTAAGAGGTGCAGAACTTGCTGCTTCGATAAAGGTTGATTTACCCACTCCGATATTTCCCACTATTCCAATGCGGATGTTCTCCATAGTAAT
>JAVEUB010000164.1:0-6538 GCA_034005785.1 Cloacimonas sp. (SeqCode)
CTGAGAGATACTAAAATCCTCGTTATTCTATAAATGACATTGACAAAAAACAGGCATTTGGTAAGGATTGCCCCATGAAAGAAATAGTTCGCAGAAGTACTCGTCGCATACAATTGGGAGCTGTTCCCATAGGCGGAGCAGCACCCATTAGCATTCAATCGATGCTTTGTGTAAAAACATCAGATATTGATGCCGCAACGCAGCAGATAAGGGAATTAGTTACAGCAGGGTGCGATATAATCCGGTTTTCGGTGATGGATTTGGCAGATGCCAGGGCGATTAAAGAGCTGAAAACGGCATCTACTGCACCTCTTGTTGCAGACATTCATTTCGATTACAAGCTTGCTTTGGCAGCCATAGAATATGGTATCGACGGACTCAGGATAAATCCCGGAAATATTGGCAAAATTGAAGGAGTGCAAGCCCTGGTTGCTGCTGCTAAAGAAAGGATGATCCCCATTCGGATCGGAGTGAACAGCGGCTCTTTACCCTCTGAGCTTGTGCAGAAGTATGGCGTTTCGGCAAAAGCCATGGTGGAAGCTGCCCTGGGGCATATTCGCATCCTGGAAGACCTTAACTATCAAGAGATTAAAGTATCGGTGAAAGCCAGCTCCATCCCCCTGGTTTTGGAAAGCTACCGGCGCTTAAGCCAAATATGCGATTACCCTTTGCATTTGGGGGTAACCGAAGCCGGGACTTTGCTGCGTGGCAGCATTAAAAGCGCTATTGCTCTGGGGATCCTATTGGAAGAAGGCATCGGAGATACCCTCAGAGTTTCGCTTACCACCGATCCTGTAAAAGAGATTACGGTAGCCAAAGAAATCCTGGTTGCCCTGGGTTTGCGAAAGGGACTAAGCATCATTTCCTGCCCCACCTGCGGACGCACCCGCATCAATTTGATTAAGCTTACCGAAGAAGTGGAAAAAGCTTTGGCTGCTTATGCCGATTATCCGCTTTCAATAGCGGTGATGGGCTGTGCAGTTAACGGCCCCGGAGAAGCCAGAGAAGCGGATTTCGGGATTGCCGGTGGTTTGGGTGAAGGCCTTATTTTTGTTCGCGGTGAGATTATCAAAAAAGTGCCCGAAGACCGTTTGGTTGGCGAACTTGTAGCGTTGGTGAAAGAACAGATCGGAAACATCTAAACATGCTGTTAACTCTGTTTCTCACTTTCGTGAAGATAGGCGCATTCACCATTGGTGGAGCCTATGCAATGATTCCATTGATTAAGCGTGAAGTGTGCCAGGTGCATAAATGGATCAGTGAAGAGGAATTCATGGATGGGCTGGCAGCGGCACAAAGCTGTCCCGGCCCGATCTCGGTAAACCTTAGTATTTATGTGGGTTACCACATCTGTAAGGGTAAGGGCATGGCAGTGGCTTTGCTTGGCTGTATCCTGCCGTCCATTATCAGCATTCTGATGGTAGCCATGCTGTTCAATCGCTTTGCTGATACGTTGCTGGTGCATAAAGCCTTTCACGCGCTGCGGCCAGCTGTGGTAGCTTTGATCGCGGTGCCGTTGGTGCAGATGAGCCTGAAAGCAGGAATTAATCTGATGAATTTCTGGTTTCCGCTTTCTGCTGCTGTGTTGGTAGGGTTTATGGGTGTAAGCCCGGTGTATTTGATTCTGCTTACCATTGCTTTTGCGGTGTTGCAAAGCCTGAGGAAAGGTAAAGCATGATCTACCTGCAGATGTTTTGGACGTTCATGAAGATAGGGCTGTTCAGTTTTGGTGGAGGCTATGCCATTTTGGCTATGATCCGCCAGGAAGTGGTGGTAAACAACGCCTGGCTTACCCAAGCTCAGTTTGTAGATGTGGTGGCGATTTCGCAAATGACTCCAGGCCCCATAGCCATCAATGCTGCCACCTTTATAGGATACCAGAAAGGCGGAATTGGGGGGTCTTTGCTGTGCACTTTGGGCGTTATTTTTCCTTCGCTGATTATCATGCTGCTGGTTACCGTGAGCTACTTGAAGCTAAAAAACCAGCCGTGGTTCAAGAATATCTTTGGCAAGCTACGCTTGTTGTCCCTGGGTTTAATCGCTGCTGCGTTGATTATGGTGTTTGGAGATGCTGTGCAGGATATCTTTTCTATTATTGTGTTCTTGCTGTGCTTAGTGGCAACCTGGCGCTTTAAGCTGAATCCCTTTACCATGCTGATTGCAGCGGCTATTTTTGGGATGGTGCTGGGGTAGTTCACACCTCCCAAATCTCCTTCGCATAGCCTTTTATAGTTTCGTCGGAAGAGAATTTGCCCATATTAGCGATGTTCATCAGGGACATTTTTTGCCATCTTTGCTTATCCTGATAACAAAGCGCTAAATCGCCATTAACCCTGATGTAATCGGGCAAATCGGCAATCAGACAATAGGGATCACCCCAATGCAGCAATTGATTGGTAAGCGGAGAAAATAAGCCGGGATCAAAGGGGGAAAGTTCATCTGAATCGATAAAATCGAAGATTTCTTTTAAATCAGGGTTTTTTTGCACTAAATCAAAGGGATGATACTCATTTTCCTTTAAATGCTGCACTTCAGCTTCCGTCATGCCAAACAAGAAGAAATTATCTTTTCCCACAGCTTCTCTGATTTCGATATTTGCGCCATCCAGCGTTCCCATTGTGAGTGCACCGTTCAGGGCAAATTTCATGTTACCGGTTCCAGAAGCCTCTGTTCCAGAAGTGGATATCTGCCGGGAAATTTCTGAAGCAGGCATAATTCGTTCAGCCAGAGTAACACGGTAATTGGGCAAAAAAATCACGGTTAAATACTGGCTGAGCAGCTTATCTTTTTCAATATAATCCCCAAGCGCGCAGATGAAACGGATAATCAGCTTGGCGGTAAAGTAACCTGGAGCGGCCTTGCCGGCAAAGAAGAAACTCATGGGCTGAATCTCTTCCCCACGGCGGATTTGATGTATCAGGTGGATTATACCCAGGGCGTTTAGCAATTGCCGTTTGTATTCGTGAATGCGTTTCGCGTGAAAATCAAAAATGCTATCTGGATTCAGATGGTGATGGTGCAAATCTGCATGAAAAGCGCAGAAATCCTGTTTATTCAGCAGCTTGATCTCTCCCAAATCCTCCAGAAATGCGCTGTCGTTTTTGTAATCCATCAGCATTTCCAAGCGGGTTAAATCAGTAGTCCAAGCAGGCCCGATAGCTTTAGTGATCAATTCGCACAAGCGAGGATTGCAAAGCATTAGCCAGCGGCGGGGTGTGATGCCATTGGTGCGGTTATTGAACTGCTGCGGGTTAAGCTGATAAAAATCCTTAAAGACACGATGTTTCAGCAATTCCGTATGCAGTGCCGACACGCCGTTTATGCTGTGCGATCCGATAATAGCCAGATTCGCCATGCGCACGCTTTTTAACGGCTCTTCCTCGATGATTGAAACATTGCGGATAAGCTGTTCATCCACAGTGAAATTTAGCCTGATGGAAGAGAGGAAACGTTGGTTAATCTCGTAGATAATCTGCATGTGCCGCGGAAGAACTTGCTCGAATAGCAGCAACTGCCATTTTTCCAGAGCTTCGGGAAGTATGGTGTGGTTCGTGTAGGCAAGACAGCGGTGCGTAATATCCCAAGCCAGATCCCAGCTTAGATTCTTTTCATCCATCAGGATGCGCATCAATTCGGCCACGGCTATGGCAGGATGGGTGTCATTCATTTGAATTGCGGCTTTGTCGGGGAGTTCTCGCAGATCGCTGTGTTTCTTGTAGAAACGGCGCAGAATATCCTGAATTGTGGCACTAACGAAGAAGTATTCTTGTTTTAGGCGCAGTTCTTTGCCTTGCATATTGTTGTCGTTAGGATACAGTACTTTGGAAATCATCTCGCTGTGGTTTTTATTAGCCACTGCCTGAACGTAATCTCCTTCGTTAAAATAGCTTAAGTTAAAATCACGCGTGCTTTTGGCACTCCACAAACGCAAGGTATTCACGTAACCATTTTGAAAACCTGGTACCAGATAATCATAAGCCATGGCCATCACTTCTTCCTGAGGTACCCAATGCGCGTGCCTCTTGCCGTTATCCAGGGTGTCTTCTTTCACGCAGCCACCAAAACGTACCGAAAATAACCTGAGGGGCCGGGGAATTTCCCAAACAGAACCATAACGCAGCCAGTTATCGGGGGTTTCCACCTGTTCTCCATTGTGAATATGCTGAAAAAATATGCCATATTCATAGCGGATACCATAGCCATAAGCGGGGATTTTTAGGGTGGCCAGCGAATCCAGAAAACAAGCTGCCAAGCGCCCTAAACCCCCATTTCCCAAGCCGGCATCCCACTCCAATCCGCTAAGAATGTCCAGATCAAAACCCATGTTCTGCAGCGCGTTAATGCTCTGTTTGTGAATATCCAGATTCAGGATGGCATTCCCCAGGCTGCGGCCTATTAAGTATTCCAGAGAAAGATAGTAAACCCGTTTGCGGTTCTTGGCGTATTCCTGAGGTTGGGTAATCAGCCAGCGATCTATCAGCAGATCACGCACAGACGAGGCAAAACTAAGATAGCAATCCATGGGAGTGGCGGTATAGCGATCTTTACCCAAAACATATTTCAGGTGTTGCATAAAGCGCAGAACTATCTGTTCTGCAGTATCTTTCATACTTAGAGACGAAAGCTTGTCGGCAAATGCTTTATCCATCTTTACCTCCCGGCTAAGAATTGGGGTGATAATAATATAGCTTGTATGTGCTTTTGGGCAAGCAGATAAAATGGATTGCGGGCGGAGTTCCAAGCTGTGGAGTTGGGGCTGTGGAGTTCGGGCTGTGGAGTTCGGGTTGTGGAGTTCGGGTTGTGGAGTTCCTGTGTCCTCGCAGGAAAGGCCTTGCCGACTTCCAAGTCGGCAGTAAGTGGAGTTCCTGCGTCCTCGCAGGAAAGGCCTTGCCGACTTCCAAGTCGGCAGTGATAAACAAGTGTTTGGGATATTACTGTCGGCGGGACGCCAACAGACCTTGCCCGCGAGGACGCAGGCACTCCCCACAAGCAGGCACTCCCCACAAGCAGGCACTCCCCACAAGCAGGCACTCCCTACAAAAAGAGGGGGAGACTTATCTCCCCCTCGGATACTATTTGGTTTAGTTAATTTATTGCTCGCACTTGGTAGAAGGCTTTGGGCAATCCACGTAAATCAGTGTAAGTTAACTCAGATTGGGTGCTAAGCAGGGTGTAAGGTCCGTCTGGATCAGTAGCACTATAGATTTCGTACTGTGAGGCATTGGGAACTTCTATCCAAGTTAGCTTGAAGCCGCTACTCACTGTGGAGATTTGGACAACAGGGGTTGGTAGGGCTGAGCTGATCCCCGTGCCAGTTACTGCGATATTAACAGTGGGGTTGGAGGAGGCATTAGTGGCGATTACCACATTTCCGTTGTAAACCGTTGTAGCTATGGGATTGAAGGTAAGCTGATAAGTTTGGGTGTTTCCGGCAAGAACCGTTATGCCAATGGTGTTTCTCTGAGCGGTTTCCAAGCTATGTTCTGTCTCATCCTCTCTCGCTTGCAAACTTACAGTATAACCAGCGGGTGTAGTTATGTTTCCAGTCAGGGTTTGATCACCGGTATTCTGTACTGTGAATTGCTGCACGGCACTGGTGTTTTCAGCTACGTTGCCAAAGGGGATAGATGGTGGATTTACACTCATCAGAGGACCCACTGGCACAGGCTGCAAAGCAAGCCGGATATTCGGCAATCTTCCAACAACAATACCACCGGTGAAGACGTTAGTTTGGTCTGCAGTGTTGCTAAAGGCAAGGCGGTATCCGGAAGTGACGTAAGTGTATTGCACTGTTCCAGTGGTGCTTGCTGTAGCGACCGGACTAAATGCTGTGTCCACGAGTATATTGTCCGTGCCATTCCAGGTGAAGGGAGTGCTGAAGGTTAGCATATCATATCCACCCGCGGTTGGCAGATATGAGGTATTGCTGTAAGTTGTCAGCAGTCCAGTTGCTGGGATCCAAGCTGCTACATTTGTCGCTGTGGTATGTGCCATCCTAACAATGAAGTTTGGCAGAGCCAGGTTTGGTGCCGTAACAACGTTGAAGCCGAGTCCCATGATCTGGATCGGACCTGTGATGCCAGCCGCGTTCAGAGCTGCTGCTGTATAAACAGATTGTCCGTGGGTGCTGTTGTTGGCGATGTTGATGGGGCTATTTTGCCTTACCGTTGTTACAGCAGTACCCATTCCGATGATGGCGTAGGTTGTGTTGAAGGGGGTTGCGCTTGCTGAATTAGAGGCAGCGGATTCACCAGCAGGGTTGGCGTAAACAGTGGTTACGTAGTAGGAATAAGTAAGTCCATTGGTAAGCCCAGTATCTTGGTATGTGTTTTCCGTGGTGGTAGTTACGGGTGTACCATTGCGATAGATTCGGTAACTGCTGATCGCTCTGTCGCCCGCCTTTGCAAGTGCCAGATCCTCTCTGCCAGAAACGGGCATCCAACTAAGCCCCACCAAGGCATTGCCAGGAGTAGCGGTAAGGTTTGTAGGGGCAATGGCATTGGGAGTGGCATTAACAGGAGTAGTGGCATCCGATTCG
>JAVEUB010000165.1:0-6545 GCA_034005785.1 Cloacimonas sp. (SeqCode)
TCTTAGCCCACCAGCATCCGCAAGGTAGTAGTTTTTCCTGCTCCATTTGGCCCCAAAAAACCCAAGATTTCCTTGTCATTAATTTCAAAGCTGATATCATCCACCGCTTTGATTGCTCCATAATGGCGCCTAAGTTTATCTATCTTAATCATTTATCCTCTTGTTTATGCTGTGCCTAATTCCACGCGCTACATCATCATCCCAAAGGAAGTTTTACCGGCTGGTTCATTAAGCAATATTTTATCGCCTTCTTTCAGTCCTTCAATCACTTCCACCATCTGCAGATCGTTAGCCCCCAGTTTTACAGGAGTTGCAACGCCAGTTGTGGTAGTAGCGGGAGCTTTTTTACTGGTTTTTGTGGGTGAGGGGGCTGCTTTTGCAGGCAGCACGTAAACTATATCCTGGTTTTTATCGTTACTGAATACAGCCCGGATAGGGATGGTCAGCACGTTTTTGCGAGATTCTCCGATGATGCTAACGTTAGCTGTCATTCCGGGTTTCACCGTTTTTCCATCAGCGTTGATGCTGATTTCCACAGGAAACACCTTGGCATTGTTTTCGGTAATCGCCATGGGTGCGATTTTCACTATTTTGCCCGTGAACTCGGCATAAGGTAGGGCATCGATCGTAATTTCCGCATTTTGACTCAGCTTGAACTTGGCGATATCCACTTCATTGATGTTGCTGGTCACGGTCATCTTGCTAAGATTGGCAATCTTCATTACCACAGTACCTTCGCCATAGCTGCTCATGCTGGATTGCACCATTTCGCCTTCATTAATATTGCGCGCAATCACCACTCCGCTGGAGGTAGCATACACATGGGTAACTTTACCGGGGACGTCCAGATCGCGGATCATTTCGTATTGACTGGTGGTTTGGGCAAAGGAAATCTGAGCTAATCTAAAGGTATCGTCCGCCTTGTTATATTCTTCTTGGGAGATGTATTTCTTTTCCAGTAAAGCAGCTTTATCAGCTAAGTCCTTACGGGCATAGGCCAGTTGGATTTCTGCTTGCTGCAATTGCGCTTTCGTGTTGAACAAGGTGTTTGCCTGATTGTAATCCGGCTCGATATCAGCGATAATCTGGCCAGATTTCACATAATCGTTTTCATCGGCGTAAAACTTTACAATCTTGCCACTAACCTTGGATTTTAGGGCTACTGTGGTAGCAGGCTGCACTTCGCCTGTTATCTCGATTCGGGACAGTATTTCGCCTTTTACCACAGCCACAGTTTCGGATTCCGAGCCAGGCTTGGCTACTTTTGTCTTGGCTTTGCCACAGCTTTTAAAAGCTATGCCAAGCACCACTACAAGCACAATGATTCCGATTATGATCTTCCATTTCTTGCGCATAAAACCTCGATATCAGTAGATTTACATATGTTCTGCTCAATGCATTTCAAATTGGGTTTTTAGTCAATAGAAAAGGGGAAATAGCTCTACACTCAGCAAGACGTTTGTTTTGACTCATAGTTTTGCCGCATGATCAATCGTTTATTTCCCAAACCACATAAGCTCAGCCGATACAATAGCTTTCGGCAAAACTATGAGTTAAAACAAAAGCTGACGAAACTTGCCAAACTCCACACCTCGTTTTCTGCCAGATATCCTGTTATTCTGTAGCCCGCATCGTAGCTCAGTTTTTACCATTGTCGCGTAGCCCGCGTTTTAACTAAGGAAATCTGCTGCTAAAGTTATTGTGGTTTTCTTCATTGCTCATGCATGCAGATTTTTAAGTCAAAATCGCTCGTTTGTATGAACCACCTTTGGAGCGTGTTTGACTTATATTTTTGCCGAATGTTTCATCAGCTCCACCATCTATCCTCTATCTTCAATTGTCACACCAGCTTTCGGCAAAAATATGAGTTAAACCGCGGATTGCAGGACACCGGGAAATAGCCAAAAATCCTGTTACTTCTGTAGCCCGCATCGTAGCTCAGTTTTTACCATTGTCGCGTAGCCCGCGTTTTAACTAAGGAAATCTGCTGCTAAAGCTGTTGTGGTTTTCTTCATTGCTCATGCATGCAGTTTTTTAAGTCAAAATCGCTCGTTTGTAGAAACTCAACAAGACGTTTGTAATCAGGAAGTGTGCCAAAGCTTTTTGTTTGACACAATTCCCCCTTTCAATTATCTGGCAAGGATGGGTTACTTGCCCGGAAATGGCTTTCGTTAACTTAAGCGAAGGCATAACATAAGGATAAATCATGTTAGAAAGATTTTTAAAGAAGCTGTTTGGCGATAAATCCAGCCAGAACCTAAAGTATTACGAGCCAGTAGTGAGAGAAATCAACGAAATTTTCAACGGACTGGCACAATATTCGGATGACCAATTGAGGCAGCGAATCGAAGAAATAAAGGGTGAAATTGCCGATAAATTAGCACCCCTGCGTGGTAAAATATCAGAGCTGGAAAAGAATTACCGCGAAGTGAATGAAGATAATGAACGCAGCCGCATAGATAATAATATCGATTCCTCTCGCAAAGAGCTGAAAAAACTAACGAAAGATATCGTGGATAACTATCTGCCTGAAGTGTTTGCTATCGTGAAAGATAGCTGCCGCAGGATGATGGGGCAAAGTTTCTCCGTACGAGAACATATGCAGGAATGGAACATGGTTCCTTTCGATGTGCAGCTAATTGGTGGCATGGCTTTAAATGATGGTAAAATTGCCGAAATGGCCACGGGTGAAGGCAAAACTTTGGTGGCAACTTTACCCCTGTTCCTGAATGCCCTTGTGGGTCGTGGCGCACATCTTGTAACCGTGAACGATTACCTTGCCAGCCGTGATGCCGAATGGATGACCCCCGTCTTTGCCTTTCACAATATGAAGGTTGGCTGCATCACCACCGGTATGGATTTTGCCTCCCGTAAGAACGCCTATGCCTGTGATGTTACATACGGAATGAACAGCGAATTCGGGTTTGACTACCTGCGCGATAATATGGCTGTTTCGCGCGAGCAGCTTGTGCAGCGCGATTTTTACTTTGCCATTGTGGACGAAGTGGATAGCATTTTGGTGGACGAAGCCCGAACACCGCTTATAATAAGTGGCCCAATTGCGCAGGACAAGAACTTTTACCCCGAATTGCGCCCTGCCATAGCGCAGGTTGTGCAAGCTCAGAACTCTATGGTGCAGAGATATTTAAGCGAAATTAAGGATGAGCTTCGCCCCGATAACCCCAATACCAATAACGAACGGTTGGGGCATAATCTGCTTGTGGTGAAACGTGCTGCCCCGCATAACAAAGCCTTCGCCAAACTGATGCAAGATGGCGAACTAAAGAAAATGGTGAATGATGCGGAAGGCATCTACCTGCGCGATAAAAAGATGCATGAATTGGATGAAGAGCTGTTTTTTGTTGTAGAAGAACGGCATAACAGCGTTGACCTCTGCGAAAAAGGGCGCGATCTGCTGTCCAAAAAAGATACCGATCTGTTTATTGTGTTAAGCTTGGATGAAGTGCTATCCGAGGTGGATAGCAATCCCAACCTCTCAACCTCAGAAAAACAGAAACAGAAGGAACTTGCCACCAATCGTTTCATGGATAAAAGTGAGAAACTACATAATATCAGCCAGTTACTGCGCGCTTTTACGCTGTTCGAGAACGATCAGGAATATGTGGTGATCGATAACAAAGTGATTATCGTGGATGAATTTACGGGTCGGCAAATGCCCGGACGCCGCTTTTCGGATGGTTTGCATCAAGCTCTGGAAGCCAAAGAAAATGTGGAAATTGAAGCCGGAACGCAAACTTTTGCCACTATCACCCTGCAAAACTATTTCCGTATGTTCGAGAAACTGGCAGGTATGACAGGTACCGCAGATACCGAAGAAGCCGAGTTTATGGAGATCTACAAGCTGCCCGTAATGGTGATCCCTACCAATGTGCCGATTACCAGAATTGACCATGACGACATGATTTACCTTAGTAAGAACGATAAATATCAGGCAATTATAGAGGAAATTACTTTTTGGCACGAGCTAAAAAAGCCAGTGTTAGTTGGAACCGTGAGCGTGGAAGTTTCCGAAATTATCTCTCGCTTGCTAAAGCGTAAAGGCATAGCTCATAACGTACTAAATGCACGTCAACATCAACGTGAAGCAGAGATTATCACCGGAGCAGGCCAACCCGGAGCCGTAACCATTGCCACCAATATGGCAGGTCGCGGAACAGATATTAAGCTGGGACGTGGCGTGGTTAGCGGTGCTTACGAAAGCTATCAAGGCTTGTCCAGTGCTTTAACCGAAGAAAACCCTTGGGGCTTGCCGCTGGATGGCTTGCACGTGATAGGCAGCGAAAGGCATGAAAGCCGACGTATTGACAGACAGCTGCGTGGACGTGCAGGACGCCAGGGCGATCCCGGAACTTCGCGCTTCTTTTTGTCCCTGGAAGATGATCTGATGCGCCTTTTTGGCTCCGACCGCATCGCTCCCATGATGATGAAAATGGGGCTGAAAGCTGGTGAATCGATCCGCCATCCCTGGATGACCAAAGCAGTGGAAAAAGCTCAGAAACGCGTGGAAGAGCATAACTTTGAAATACGTAAAAACCTGATTAAATACGACGAAGTGATGAATCAGCAACGGGAAGTGATCTACTCCTACCGTCGCAGCGTGCTAAAGGGTTACGATTTGAAGGCAGAAATCCTGGAGATGATTATCGAAACCATTGCCAACGTAGTGGATAGTATTATCCCTCCTGATAGCTATCCTGAAGATTGGAATCTGGAACGCATCAGCCATTGGTTCAAGCATAACCTCAATATTGGTATCACCCCCCAGGATATGGAGAGTGACCACCTTAATAAAGAACTGCTGCTGAATACCTTAACGGAATTCACCATGCAAGCTTATACCTACAAGGAAGAACAAATAGGAGCAGAACAACTGCGTGGTATCGAACGCCGTGCCCTGCTGGAAGTGGTGGACGATGAATGGCGCGATCATCTGCATGAGATGGACTTGCTGAAAGATGGCGTGCATCTGCGTTCTTATGCTAATAAAGATCCGCTGATAGAATACAAAAAAGAGAGCTTTGAGCTGTTTCAAGCGCTGATTGGCAGGATTCAGGAAGCCGTTAGCCGCAAAGTGTTTACCACCTACATCCTGTCGCAGGAACAGATGGAAACCATGCTGAAGAACGCCAATACGAGCCATGAGGATATGAGCGTTTTTGTTCATGCCCAACAACAGCAACAACTGCAATTTAACCAAAATATGAGCGCTCCTCCAGAGTATAACAATGCCCCCGCAGAAAAGCAACGTCCCGTACGAGTAGCGGAAAAAGTGGGACGCAACGATCCCTGCCCCTGCGGCAGTGGCAAGAAGTATAAAAAATGCTGCGGACAACATGAAAACGATGAACAATAAGGATAGATGAATGGCAAAAGGACTAATAATCGTAGAATCACCTGCAAAAGCAGGAACAATAAGCAAGTTTCTTAAGAATCAGTTCAGCGTGAAAGCCTCCATGGGGCATATACGCGACCTCCCTCAACACGAGCTTGGCGTGGATGTAAATAACGATTTCAAGCCAAGTTACGTGATCGATAAAAAGAAAACCAAAATTATCAGCGAACTACGGGAAGCAGCCAAAACCGCCGATGCCATCTACCTGGCAAGTGACCATGACCGCGAAGGAGAAGCCATCGCTTGGCATCTTAGCGAAGCCTTGAAAAAGGAATTGAAAGATAAACCGGTGTATCGTATCGTGTTCAATGAAATCACTTCCACGGCAATTAATGCTGCCATTGCGAACCCCGGCAGCATAGATATCCCCAAGGTGGATGCTCAGCAAGCCCGCAGAATCCTTGATCGCATTGTGGGCTATAGCGTTAGCCCCTTATTATGGAAGGTTATCGCCAAAGATTTGTCTGCCGGACGTGTGCAATCCGTAGCACTAAGGCTGATCTGCGAGCGCGAAGCAGAAATTCAGGCTTTTATCCCCAAAGAATTCTGGAAGATAGATGCAGATTTCTGGAGAGATAAACTGCCCAAGTTCTCTGCCAGTCTGGAAAAATTTGATGGCAAAAAGCAAGAAATAGCCGATGAAAAGACAGCAAAAGAACTGGTAGAAGCCATTAAAACCGAAGCTGCTGTCCTGTCTGAAATTAAACGCACAAACCGCAATGTAGAGCCGCCTGCACCCTTTATCACCAGTACCTTGCAGCAGGAAGCATCTAAAATACTGGGGTTCCAGGCTCAGCGTACGATGAGCGTGGCTCAGGCTTTGTATGAAGGTATTGATCTGGGTGGAGAAAGTGCCGGGCTTATAACTTATATGAGAACCGACTCTCTGCGTATTGCCGAAGAAGCGGTTAGCAGTTGCCAGGCATTAATTAAAGAACGCTTTGGTGCAGACATGGTGAATGGCAGCACTCGCGTTTACAAGAACAAGCAAAGCGCGCAGGATGCGCATGAAGCTATCCGTCCCACCGATCCTTTCCGCACACCGGAAAGCCTTTCCGCACATTTAAGCAGAGAACAATATAAGCTGTACACGCTTATCTGGCAACGGTTTGTCGCCACCCAAATAGATCGG
>JAVEUB010000166.1:0-6510 GCA_034005785.1 Cloacimonas sp. (SeqCode)
GATAGCTTGGTGCCCACATGTCTGTTTTCTGTATGGCGGGTATTGAGGTTGTAGTTAAAGTCTTTAATTGCATAGCTGTGCGAGGCATCACTATCCAAAGCCAGGTTATGTGGTAGTTCTACACTTAGTTTCAGTTGGGCTTGATTTAGGAAATCGGCATTGTTGCGCACATTAGTGCTGCTATAAGAGGTGCGTTTTTGGGAGTAATCTTCCGCCAGAGAAATCTGGACTCTTTGTCCCGGGGAATACTGCATAGCGCTGTGTGCTGATAAATTATGCCTATCCTGAGAGTCGGTTAAACTGTAGTAGCTGCTGTGATAGCTGGCTGTGGGGGAGTTGAGCGTATAGATTTCTTCGTGGTGGTTATTGAGGTTGAAATTGCTATCCCAGGCAAGGTCTTGCCCAGATAGGCTAAAATTGGAATCTAACTGTGCCAGGTCGTAAGCCTCCCAAGCAAGTTTTTTGCGTTCTGCTGCTACGGATATCCCGCCATTGGCATTACCCAGGGACGAGGAAAAACGGGCATTAGAGCCAAGCCAATAGCCTTTGCTGGCAAGATGATTACCGCTGATATAGCGATCCTGCTCCTGACGGAAGATGCCCTTGCTAAACATGCTTAGGGACAGGCTGTCCAAGGGCAGGTAACTGAATTGATAGCCCAGCATCGCGGTTTTGTTTACATAAGGGGAAGGTTCCAGGTCGCTGGCATCGAAGAGGGATTGATAATCGGAGCTAAAGCTATGCAATATATGTAGCTGGGTGATATTGAGCCCAAGATTCAGCAGGATGCGCTTGCTTTCCTGATTGAAGCTTAGGCGGTCATCCACACTGCTTTGGCCATTTATCTGAAAGCTGGCATTGGAAAAGGGGAACAAACGATACTGCAGGCTGTTTTCCACACTCCTAACCCGCTCGCTGGAGTACAGATAGAAATCCAGCCCCTGATATTGCGCATGCAGTGCAGCGCTAAAGAACAGCCATAAGCTCACTGAGGCGAATAAAATCCGCTTCATCAAGGCTTTCTCCCCTGCGTTTGAAATCAAGGCCGGAAAGCTGCTCCAAACGCTGCATCTTATCTTTGCCCAAGAGGGGTATAAGGTTATTGGCTAAGGTTTTACGGCGATGAGCAAAAGCTGCTATCAGCAAGGGATGGAAGTGCTGGGGATATTTCAGGACAGGTTTATCCAAGCGGGGATGCATCACAATAATGGCGGAATCCACATTGGGTGAGGGTTCAAACTTTTCCCGCCCCACCTTAATCGCCAGGCTGATCTGGAAATGCAGCCGTAGCCGGATGCTAAGCGGAGCATAACTTTTTGTGCCAGATTGAGCGCTAAGACGTTCGGCAACTTCTTTTTGCACCATAAGGATGATAACGCTGAAGGCACTGCCATACTCTTCCAGACGTGCCAGTAGCGGAGAAGTGATTTGATAGGGGATATTGGCAATTAGTTTGATAGGGTAGCCGTCCACAGCTATTAGTGCATCCCAATCAGCCAGCAGCACATCGCCAAACTCAAATTCTACTTGTTTTCCGTAGCGCTCTTCCAGGTATTCAGGCAGCCTGCGATCCAGCTCGAAGGCGCGCAGATGCACACCATGCTGCATTATGGCATCGGTGAGAATACCTTTTCCGGGGCCTATTTCCCAAACCCTGTCACCGGGAACAAGCTCTCCCAAAGCCACAATGTCATTAGCGAGATTATGATCGGTGAGAAAATTCTGCCCCAGTGATTTTAGTGCTTTTAGATGCTTCTCCGGCGTTACAGGCTTGATTTTTTTGTTGGGATCAAAGTGCTTACGAGACATTAGTGCCGTAGCGCAGGACGCCGTTCCTGCTCTACTTCGGTGTCTTCGGTGATCTCGGTGGCTAATTTAGCAGGAACGGCGTCCTGCATTGCTGCTCTCATAAGAACTTCAAAGCTTGTTATGCGTTTAATTTTTCGGGGGATATGCCCTTGCAATATTTGCAGACTTTCACTACTTTATCCGAAGTTTTGATCTCGTGTAAAACTTTGATACCGGTACGGTGACAGAGCGGGCATTCGCCGCGACCATGAGCTGGAAGGTTCGTTATTCCTTTGCCACGATAATTCTTCGCCATTGTATTCTCCTTGTTATCTTAACAATTTATCAGGTTTTGAACCAGTTTTAAGGGGTGGGCTTGGGAGTCAACTGTTTTTTTGGGGAAGGTTGGAAGAGTTTATTTTCGGTATGTTGATTTTTGTCCACATGGAGAAGGCTGAAAGGTGCAGACGTGGGATTACGCAGGGCGTCGATGTTTTGCTAAAATAGCTTGAAAATACCCATTGCGTACCCTTTCATTAAGGGATCGTGGGCTGAGCGAACGGGGAACTAACTCCTAAAGAACATCTACTATTTATCAGAGGGGTTTAACAAACTCAACAAGATGTTACGGTGATTTATCATAAGTCTTGAGTGGGGGAAAGTAATCATATCACAAAAATATGTTGACATATTGAGCGATCCCGTTTATTGTATCTTGAAGTAAATGTGTAAGTAATGCTTTAGTTGTTCGAATCGAAGCTAATGATAAATAGGTATTTAGGCACCTTCTTAGAGAAAGAAAAATCTATAAGTAAGTTTTAATAGAGAAAAAAGGAGTAGGTTATGAAAAAGGTAATTCTTTTATTCATAGTCCTTGTTTGTATCGGAGCGGCAAGTGCCCAGGCACTTAGCATTTTGAATTTGAAGGATGCGCCCTTAACAGAAGAAACGTTAAGAGACATCCCGGTGATAGGTAGTTATATGTTAACCAGAGAGCTTGCTTTTGCTAAGCAAGCTAAGCAGCTTACTGTTAATCTGGATTGTGCAGTAGGCTTAAGTGTTGTTGTATGCTGGTCAGTTATATTGTTTAATGAAAGGAGTCCTCAGTGAAAAGGGTATATTTAGTAATTCTTGTCCTCATGAGCATCATGCTTTTGGGAGCTGATGTTGTAACTGAGGGGATTGATCTCTTTGCTTTGCAGGAATCTCAGATCACCCCCGAACTGATTGATATGATAAAGCTGAACAATGAAAAGGTAGACCGAAGTAATCCCTCCTGGAATTTCGGAACAACCACTTTTCCTGTTCCTTTGCCCGGAATGCATGAGCCTTTGTTTATGGAGGACACCACTTGGTCTAAAGATTTTACCAGTAATATTGTTTACACTGGAAGCGGTCAGCTTACTCTGTTTTACAACTCTCCCTCACAAAGGTTTAATATCACAACCGATCCGCTTAACCGTCTTAAGTTAATTTTTACCATCAAGCCAGAGATGGCAAACTGGTATGGTACCGAGACCATCATAATCGGAGTATCAGATTCTCCAACCAGAGAACCTTCAAGAGACTATGCTACGGCAGTAGTAAAGATTACGGTTACTCCTGCAGATGATCCCATAATTCTAAATTGCCCCGATGAGTTCACTGTTCTTAATTCATCAGGCGATATAGACCATTATGAAATAGACATGGTTGAAGAAACCCCATTAACCATTAACTTTATGGATTATAACGGCCAGATGCTGATTCGCACTGTTGATGACCTGAATAACCCCAGCAATTATGAGTTTTATATTACCCAAACCCAGCCACTTCCCTATGATGTGGTGATTACCCAGACGCCGGCATACGTGGGGAAAACCGTCACCTTTACACCCCGTCCGGGTTTCTTTGGAGAAGTTAGCTTTGCCATTACTAATACAGATAATAATATAAATGGATTCTTAGATTTGGATCCAGGTTCTAATACCTGTCTGAATGTGTTTGTGCTCAAAGTTGGGAATGTAAACGATGCTACGGTTATTAAAGAATGGACACCTGCGGATCAGACACTGGAGATTATTCAATCTGAAACTAGAAACTTCTCAGTTTGCACCTTTGACGAAGACGATAAATATTTGGGCTTTGTTCCTCCAGCCACGGAGGTGCATTACGAGTGGAGAATAACGGGTTCTGAATATGGTGTACCCTTTAATCGGATAATCGCTCACACTAATTCTGCCAGTCCTGGGAATCCCTTGGATGTTTTGTCTTCGGTAAACTATACATTCAATTACCCGGGTACTTTCCAGTTAAGCGTTGTCGTATCAGATGATGATGCTATCCTGCCTCCTGTGGTATGGAATATAAATGTACTACCGGCAGGACCAGAATTTACACTTCCAGGTGGTACTTATAACCATACGGTTTCGGTGGGTCTTTTCTCTACGGTAAGCCCGACTGCTCCAATTTATTATACGTTGGACGGAAGCTTACCTGACGATACTTCCTCGCTTTTCGATGCGGGCAATCCCATTATCATTGCAACAGATGCTGATAATGTAACAGTAACGATTACCGCGGTTTACTACGATCCCATATATGGTAGATCAGGCGTTACGTCTCAAACCTATGTTATAACTGGTACGGTGGTTACACCTGTCTTCAATTTGCAGCCGTTGCCCTATATCTATACAAACCCACAGCTGTTAACCATAACCAGCGCAACTCCTGGGTATAGCATCCGCTACACAATTGATGGCACTGATCCCAGCGAAACGGTTGGTATTCATTATGCTGGCCCCATCAGTATCCCAATTGATACAATCATTTCCGTGAAGGCAATAGCCTATAAGGATGCTTGGATTAGCAGCCCGATAGTTAGCGGGTCATTCAGGGTAAGTGGTGAAGTGAGAATAGATGGCGACATCACTTTCGACAAAGATATTGCGCCTTTTGCCCATGTCTTGCCTGTGGGCGGTACTTTAAGCATTGCTATTACCAATGCGCTTCTCTACCCCAATGATGCTGACACAAAGCTGTACTTTACAACCAATAATACAGCACCGACGACAAGTTCAACCCTTTATACGGGACCGGGACAGCTTATAAATATTACTCAAAGTACGATAGTCAGATTCCGGGCTTTCCGGGACGACTGGGCACCCAGCACAGAAAAATCTTATCAATTCCTGATCAATGGACAGATCATTATTGATACCTATAGCAACGGAACTGTTTTCAGTCCCGACCCTAACACTATCTATACAAGCGAGATTTCGGTAACAATAAATGGAACTACACCTGCGCAGAATACGGGGATATACTATACGGTATCTACTGATCCCAATATTGAACCTCCAGATCCAACTCCAGCCTCAACTCGATATCCTGATGCCGGACAGATAGTAGTTCCCGAATTATCTTCCTTAAGAATCAAAGCCAGGGCTTATCACATTTCTCTGCAACAAAGCCCGGTGTATGAAGCGCTCTATACTGTAAACGGAAAGCTTCAGCCTCCGATCTTTAATCCGGGAGGGGGACAATACCCTGTTCCTCAGGTGGTCACAATCAATACTAATCCTATCGGAGAAGAGGTTCGCTATACCATGTCGAATGACATTAATGTTATGCCGGCAGATCCCACCCAAACTGATAACAGATACACTACAGCGCTTATTGTTCCGCTTGGAACCACGGTTATCAAGGCTCGGGTTTTCAAAACTGATTGGACTCCCAGCGATGTTGTTACTGCAATCTATTATATAGGAACTCTGCAGGCACCAACCTTCAGTCCTGTGGAAGAATTACATCATGCTCCAATCTCTGTTTTTATAAACCACAGTGATCCTACTGTAACAATTAGATACGTTGAAGGCACAGGTTCTCCTACTGAGTTAAGCCCTATTTTCAACGCATTATCGCCAATTCAGGTAACACAGACGAAGACTTATACTGCCAAAGCATTTAAGGCTGGTTGGAGTTCCAGTGCAGCAGTAACGAAGACTTATACTATTACAGGGACATTGGCTGATCTTCGTTTCACTCCAAACCTACCTGGTTCTTATGAAAATTCAGTGCTGGTTGGCATTCATTCAGATAATCCCGGAGTAACCATTAGATTCACTATAGACGGAACTGAGCCTACACAAACCACTAATGGCCAGACCTATTCGGTTCCCTTCACAGTGACATCCACAACAAGGATTCGTGCCAGGGCATATAAAACTGACTGGTTACCCTCGGATATTCTGGATGGTTTGTTCGAAATAGAATCTACAGTGGCAAGCCCCGTATTCACCCCTCCTCCTGCCACTTATACCAGTTCCCAGGATGTATATATCCTATCTTATACTGCTGGTGCACGGATACGCTATACTCTTGATGGCACACTCCCCAGTTCCGCAGTCGGAACCCTTTACAATCCAGCCAATCCCATCAGAGTTGAGCATGATACACTGATTAGGGCTATTGCCTACACAGGTGGCTTGAGCTCAGCGATTATTGATGGACAGTATTACATAACTGGGATGGTGGCAACACCTGTATTCACTCCCCCCCCCAGAGACTATGCTTCTGCACAGCTTGTTTCTATCAGCACCGCTACTCCCGGTGCCACAATCTATTACACCACGAATGGTATGGAGCCTAATAGCGGAAGCAATGTTTTTGTTCCCGGGACTCCGATAGATGTAGCGGTATCCACCGTTATCAAAGCTATTGCAACCCTTAGACCAGACTGGA
>JAVEUB010000167.1:0-1526 GCA_034005785.1 Cloacimonas sp. (SeqCode)
GTGGCTCAGAATGCTATTATTACCATTCCGGATTGTGGAACAGCACGTGGCGTGCACATGACAGTACTGAAAGAAGGTAATGAGATCGTGCAAACGCTGGCTGAACGGATTCAGGGACGCACCGCTGTGGATGATGTGATCAGCCCTATTACCGGTAAGGTTTTGGTTGCTGCTGGTGACGAAATTTCTAACAAGATGGCAAAAACCCTGCAAAATCACGGGCTGATTAATGTGCATGTGCGCAGTACGCTTACCTGTGAAGCAGAGCGTGGCATCTGCGCCAAATGCTACGGACGTAATCTTGCCACTCAGAAACCCGCTACCATGGGTGATCCTGTGGGCATCATTGCTGCTCAAAGCATTGGAGAGCCAGGAACTCAGCTTACCCTTAGAACATTCCATATTGGAGGAGCAGCTTCTACTACTACCGATCTTGCCGAAGTGGTCTCCAGCCTTGATGGCATAGTTAAATTTGATAGAATGAATACAGTTACTAACCCTGAAGACCAACTAATTTCGGTTAGCCATTTAGGGCGCTTACTTGTACTCTCTGAAACAGATGATACTAAGATACTGGAAGAGTTCAAAGTGGAGTATGCAGCCACAGTGCACGTTCAGGATGGACAAAAGGTGACCAAAGATACAAAGCTGTTATCCTGGGATCAATTCAATAATCCTTTGATATCCGTAGCGAAGGGTGTGCTCCATTATGAGAACTTCCTGAAGGATATCACCTATAAAGAAGAATACAACGACATCACCTTCTCCAGAGATTTCACCATCATCGAATCCAAAGACCGCAAGAAGCAGCCTCAGTTCCGCGTTGTGGGTGAAGACGACATTGTGCGTTTGATTCCTCTACCAACGGGCCTTGTGATCCGCGTGGAAGATGGTAGCTTTGTGCATACTGGCGATATTCTGGGGCAAACTTCGCGTTTAACCATTAAGCAACGTGATATCACCGGTGGACTTCCGCGGGTTCAGGATCTTTTTGAAGCTCGTGTTCCCAAAGATAAAGCTAAGATTTCTGATATCGATGGCACGGTCACCATTGGTGGCTTAAAGAAGACAGGACGCGATATTTTCGTTACGCCTTCCAATGGTCTGTTTTCACCATCCGATGGTAAAGTTGCGCTTATTACCGATGACGATAAAAAGCAATACGTGGTTGTTCTCTCCGATAAAACCATATATACAGAGAACGATGGCAAGGTTACCCTGGTGGAAGAAAACAAGAAAAAGTTCGTTCAGGTAGCCAAGCGTAATCAAAAAGCCATGCTTTATGAAATTCCCAAAGGCACACAGATTATCGTTAAAAATGATGAATCTGTGAAAACAGGCGCACCTCTGTGCGGTAAGATATATACAGTACCTGCCGAGCAGGAAAGCATTGTTGCCGCAGGAGATGCAGTTACCGCACGGCAACCGCTTGCGGGGCGTAAATATATGATTCCTTCCGGCAAACGCATCATAGTTCACCAAGGTGACTATGTGGAAAGTGGAGACGCGCTGTCCGATGGTCCTTT
>JAVEUB010000167.1:1536-6502 GCA_034005785.1 Cloacimonas sp. (SeqCode)
ATATGCTGGTGAAGGGTGTAATTGAAGCACAACTGCTGATTCTGAACGAAGTGCAGGAAATCTACCGCAAACAGGGCGTGAAGATAGATGATAAACACGTTAGCGTTATCATCCGTCAGATGTTCAAGAAAGTGCGTATCACCGATAGTGGCAGCACTGGCTTCCTGCAAGGCGATATTATCGATAAAATCCTGGTGGAACGTGAAAACCGTGAAGCGCTGGAATATGATAAAACTCCTGCTCAGTTTGAACAACTGCTATTGGGGATCACCAAAACTTCTCTCTTGACGGAAAGCTGGCTATCTGCAGCCTCGTTCCAAGAGACGACTAAAGTACTTACCAAAGCTGCTATAGAAGGACGGGTTGACCGTCTGGAAGGCTTGAAAGAAAGCATTATCCTTGGTCACCGCATCCCCGTGGGTACAGGAACCAAAGCCTATAATGCCATGATTAAAGCAGCAGTAGGTTCGGGTAAAACCGTGGCGCAAATTGTTACCGAGTTCGGTCATCCCGCTCAGGCAGATGATAGCGGAGATTACCTTGATTTCTAATTCCCTAAGCTGCAGCGAAGGCTGCGGCAATAACGATAAATTGGAATCCACAGCCAAAACCGTGGATTCCCCAAACCGAAAATATAGCAAAGGAGAAAATCAGTGCCAACCATCAATCAACTGATCCGAAAAGGCCGAACTGTGGTTGAACAGAAAAAGAAAAACAGGGCGCTCATGGAATGTCCGCAAAGGCGCGGAGTATGCACACGTGTTTACACGACTACGCCCAAAAAACCTAACTCGGCTCTCAGAAAAGTCGCTCGTGTCCGTCTTGTAAACGGATTTGAAATTACTGCTTATATCCCCGGTGAAGGGCATAATTTGCAAGAACACTCTATCGTGCTGGTGCGCGGTGGTCGTGTGAAAGACCTTCCCGGTGTTCGTTATCACATCGTTCGCGGAGCCTTGGATTCCGCTGGCGTGGAAAAACGTGAGAACTCCCGTTCCAAATACGGAACAAAACGTCCCAAAGCCAAAGTCGTGAAGAAATAGGGAGGAGATGACTTATGCCCAGAAAACGTAAAGCCGTCGTCCGTGAAGTTCTGCCGGATCCCAAATATAACGATATCGTTTTAACGAAATTTATGAACTGCCTGATGAAACAAGGCAAGAAGAGCATCGCCGAGAAAATCGTGTATGGTGCTTTCGATATTATCGCGGCAAAAACGAAACAAGAGCCTTTGGAAGTATTCAAATCCGCACTGGAAAACGTGCGTCCGATGGTGAAAGTTGTTTCCCGGCGTGTGGGTGGCTCAACCTACCCGATTCCTACCGAAGTTAACGAGAAAAATGGCCGTGCGCAAGCCTTCCGTTGGATCATTAATTTTGCCCGTAACCGCAGCGAAAAAACTATGATCGAAAAATTAGCCGCCGAACTGATGGCAGCCCACAAAAAAGAAGGCGCTTCCATCAAAAAACGCGAAGATACCCATAAAATGGCAGATGCCAATAAGGCTTTTGCCCATCTTAGATGGTAGTTTAAATCTACACCACCTTACAGAGGCAGGAAGAAATTCTTGCCTCTTTTTTTGGGGGAAAAGTCGAGAGGTTGTAGGTGCGCGATTTGCGTGCGCCTAATAGTGGAAAAGTGGAAGGGTGAAACACACTTTGCAATCGAGCGAATTTGACTTTAACTATTGCGTGCAGTGGTTCTCCATCTATCTGCTTTCTCCTTGATTAGCAATAGTTTGAGTTAAAACGCGGGCTACGTGGTAACAGTATGTTTGGGCTTATCTTCAGTTATGGTGGGTAAGTTTGTTTTGGTTGCAAGCTGATTTATATTTTTTCAGCTATTCCTGTTTGCTTTCATTGGCTTAGCATTGGCTTAGCATTGGCTATCCTATCCACAATGCATAGCCAATGCTAAGGCAATACATGCAAGGAAGGGAGCAATGCCCGCATGTGCATGAACCACCCTTGGAGCGTGTTTGACTTATATTTTTGCCGAATTTTTTCATCAGCTCCACCATCAATCCTCTATCTACAAATATAACACCAGCTTTCGGCAAAACTATGAGTTAAACCGTGGATTGCGCAGAGCGCGAAGCTTGCAGTTTTTACAAGGTAACGTAGCCCGCGTTTTAACTCAAAAATCTGCTGCTAAAACTATCCTGTTTTTCTTCATTTTTCACGAGTGCAGATTTTTAAGTCAAATTCGCTCGTGTGCATGAAGCACCCTTGGAGCGTGTTTGACTTATATTTTTGCACCACAAACTTTACAGAAAAACAGGATGTCTTTGGTGGCAAAAATATGAGTTAAACCGTGGATTGCACGGTAACATTGCCCCATTGGATTACATTGTCCCCTTGGATTACATTGTCTCGTAGCCCGCGTTTTAACTCAAAAATCTGCTGCCAAAACTATCCTGTTTTTCTTCATTTTTCACGAGTGCAGATTTTTAAGTCAAATTCGCTCGTATAGTTAAACCGCGGATTGCGCAGTAACATTCCCCCCTTGTATTACATTGTCTCGTAGCCCGCGTTTTAACTCAAAAATCTGCTGCTAAAGTTAGTGGCGTTATCTTCATTTCTGTCTGGCGCAGATTTTTAAGTCAAATTCGCTCGTATAGTTAAACCGTGGATTCAATCAAGCTACACGTATAAGATAAGCAATCACGAGTCAAATAAACCATGCTGTGCATCAAGCAGTAAAAACATTGTGCTTGACACCAATACAAGCTTTCATTATTTATCCTTCACCTGAAAAATGGAAATCCGTAACATCGTTATTGTTCCCATGTTAAGGGATTACAAAACCTATAACTTAATTGTTTTAGACTGGAGCCAAAATGAGAGAATACATGCGATTAGGTTTTCCCTCGCAAGTAGATTATGTATCTTGTGGCGAAGCTCCATTTGCTTTAGGCTTAACAAACTTCCCTTTTTTTCTTAACAATTCTATAATGATAGAGAACGCTTATTCACAGGTTTACGCTCTTTGTTCAAGGGTAATCATCGCACATTATTGCGCTATTGTGCATAAATCTGGGCATGCTATCTCTAATAGGCAAACTCAACGTCCAAATATAAGTGAGCATTATGCCTATAATAGCCTCACTAACCCCCAAGCTAACAATTAATATTTCATATACTCAAAGGAGTAGCGATGAAAAAAAACCTGATTTTGGTGCTGCTGTTACTGGTTGCAGCATGCAGTGTCTTTGCTCTGCCGATTACTACTGCAGATGCAAATCGTGTTGCCCGTAATTTAATTACGGAAAAGCTGGGTTCCAATTATACTGTTTCTGATACTAAAGCTTTAGATTCTGGATACCCAACTACCTATATTTATGTTATTAATCTTAAACCCAGTGGTTTTGTGCTGGTTGCAGCAGATGATGCAGCTACTCCTATCATTGGATACAGCACAGTAAATAACTGGGGCGATGGTGATGTTCCATCCCAATTACAATACATGTTAGTAATCTGGAATGATCAGATGCATGCCATTGTAACACAGAGAATGGCTGCAACCTCCAATATCACACGCGAATGGAGCAAGTATAATGTGTCAGCAAGCAACTTTACTCCCGATCGCAATTTCCGCGATGTAAGCCCACTTCTTTCTACAGTATGGGGACAAGGAACCTATTACAATGATCTTTGTCCTACCGGAACTCCGGTTGGGTGTGTTGCCACTGCCATGGCGCAGATTATGCGATATTGGTCTTTTCCCACTGTTGGGACAGGAACCCATACTTATACTTACGGCGGTATAACCCACAATGTAGATTTCGGTGCTACTACCTACAACTGGGCGGCTATGCCCAATTATATTAACAGTGCAAACACTTCTGTGGCTACCATTGGCTACCATGCAGGTGTTTCTGTAAATATGCAATATGATCCAAGTGGCTCTGGCGCATACAGTAATGAAGTCCCGGAAGCAATGATAAACCACTTTCGGTATGCTAGCACAACTGTGTATTCCAACAGAAATCCCAATGCAACTGTATGGAATAATCTACTTAAGGGCGAACTTGATAACGCACGTCCGGTTTATTACAGTGGTTACAGTCCAGGATCTGGAGGACATGCTTGGGTTCTTGATGGTTATTCAGGATCTGATTACCACGTAAACTGGGGTTGGAATGGCACTTACAATGGTTGGTATTCCATTGATGCGCTAAATCCTGCGGGCGAAAACTTCAGCAGTAGTCAGGGAGCGGTTACCGGAATCTATCCAACCGCATCCACTCCTGCCCTAACAGAAGGCTTCGAGCTTGCTACTTTCCCTCCAACCGGATGGACAGTTACTGCCAGCACCTTTGCCCGCTCTACGACTGGTTTTATCAGCGGAACTAATTCTGCCCGTTACAATCCAACAGCTACAGCAGCAAATTGCAGCGGAAAACAGCTTCGCACTCCCAAACTTACCGTGAATGCATCTTCAGCACCCATTACTTTCAAGGCGAAGCGGGGTACCTTGAATAGAACAGAGCAGATCAAGGTAGGCTATTCAGCAAGTGCTACAGGACCTTATACCTACTTAACAACCTTTACGCTAACTGCATCATCAGCTATATATACACAAGCTGTTACTGCTATTACGCCAGGTGATTATTACTTCGTTTTAGAAACCTTAAGTACTACATCTACAAGTAATGCTAAGCTCTGGGTTATCGATGATGTTACCGGTCCCAATTTCCCAACGGCAGCAGCCACTAACTTGTCATCTTGGACTGCCGGTAACTTGTTTCCTGGCGATCAAGCCTCTTCGGGTAATGTTTTTACTCTTTCCAATACCGGAGGAGGAACTCTCACAGTAACAAGTGTTACTAATCTTGGTGCATCCGAGTTTAAGTCCAACTTCAATACGGCTATTAACTTAGTCTATGGGCAGACCCATGATTTTGGCTTTACTTATGATCCATTGAATTATGGTGCTGATGCAATTAATTACGAGATCGGAAGAG
>JAVEUB010000168.1:0-6467 GCA_034005785.1 Cloacimonas sp. (SeqCode)
GATCTAATAACTGAATTGCCACTTTGGTCCCCGACGCTTAATCTTGCTGCTGTGCATCATGGAAAGGCTGATTATGCCCAAAAGTGCAGCAAAAGGCGCAGAGGCGTAACTCCACGGAACGTAGAACTTATTGTAGAAATCATCTTGCAGAAATTTGTGCGGGCTGAAAGCGTATGCCACAAAGATGAGTCCACCAAGTATTACTATTAGTAAGGGTATCGTCTTTTTCATTTAAGCCTCATTTATTTAAGCGGTAGAAGATCGTTTAATCCGGTTATCTGGAAAGTTGAGAGCACAGCTCCAATTACCATTACAGTAAGGATAATAAACTTGAAATAGTCCTGCGCTTTCAGGGTTCCCAGCAGCATCGGCTCACTATTCAGATAAGCAGAAGCGGCATAAAGCTCTTCGCCAATCAGGGTGTAATCGCAAGTGGTAATAAAGAAGGGTACCTGGGTAACGGCATCAGTGCCAGCTATTTGCATAGCGCCAACCGTGTTTCCTGTTTCTGTCATCAACAGCGCTTCTGCAGCGAACCAACCCATAAAGAAATTGGTTGCAGCTCTCTCACGGATCATAATGCCATTAACGCCTGCCACATAGGCAAACTGTGAATTGGTTAGATAGAACACGCTGTTTTTGTCAAAGGTATCAGGACGTCCTACAGAATAGTGCGCTTCACGCACAATTTCCTGAGCAATCGGCAATACAATGTAATCATAACACGGAACTATCAGTTTAGTATCATATTCTGCAGCACGCTTGGCTACCAGACCAAGGATGCCCAAAGAGGCAATGGTTGCCACATCAGCCAATCCTCCACTACCCATACAGTACATCATCGGACGTCCCATTTCGGTAGCGCGTCCAATGGCATTGTCTATCTCCTGGATACCGGCAATAGGACGGATATACAGGTCTTTACCCAGTTTGGCCAGTTTCACAAAGATTATCACCATCAAACCAAACAACAAAGTGGCAAACAGGGTTACGTATTTATTGCTGTCGAACCATTCTGATACTGGTTTCAGGTACAATATGCCGTCACCGAGTTTAAGCATCGGGCTTTCCACAAACATGCCCTTGCCATCGGTTTTTACCACCTGAAAGCTGGCATAACGGCTATAATCTTCACGCACTTTGGCTACATAATGCATCCTTTTGCGGAATCCCTTTATGCGGTTAGCATGAAGAAGTTTTTCGTTGGAAGTGTAAGCAGCCAACTGTTTCTCAAGTGTTTCCTTATGGTCGGTAAACTGCTGTTCAGGCATCGTGCCTTGGATGGCATTCAGCTCGGTAAGCTTTGTTTTTAGCTCTTCCACCTTTTCTTTGGCTTGTTTCACTGCTTCTTCGGGGAAGATATTAGTATTTATCCGGGTTTCGTTCTTGCGGTCATATTCCAGATCGGTATCAGCAGAAAGCAGAACCAGAGGAGTTTTTATATCGCCTTTTTTTAGCTTACGAGCTTTGCGCTCCATCCCATTATTGCCATTAATCAGGCTGATTAGCGAATCCCCTTTGGCAAAGCTTAAACCGTAAACGGGCTTTTGTAGTGTGCTGGGATAGGGGATGGTTACATCCAGATTGTTATCGAAAGAGGTGTTACGCTTAACGAGGGTAAGATTGCTCGAGGAAAGGGCTTTCTTGTAAATCACATTGCTGATTGTAGAAACGTCCAATCCATTGCGGAATAATGCTTTGGTAGGCATAATCGCCAGCATCTTATCGTCAAATATCAAATCTTGTTCCAGGCTATAGTCTGCAGGTATGGTAGGCGTTCCTTCCATCGTGATTTTAACGCGGAAACCCTTTTTGTAATCGTAGCCAATCGGAGTTTTCAGCACTACCTTACTATCCTGATAGAATTCTTTAATCTTGGCAAAGGACTTCTCCTCACCGGCTTTAAAGAACTCAAAATAAATGTTTTTAACTTTCTGGGTTTCGGTTTCGTTCAGTTGATAATTTATGCGTATTCTGGAAAACTCACTATCCAGAGACGTGGTTTTCACCACAAAACAGATGGGATTGTCCCATACAACTGTGATGCGGTCACCTTTTTCATTGGGTTTATCTTCCATATGGAAAATAGCTTGCGGAGGCAAATCGGTACTTTGTTTGATAACGGGAACTGATAACGGCGAAAAGCTGCTAAAGCCATCATAATCGATCAGTTCAATGCAGTAACGGGCATCTGCATAGGATGCCACAGAGACCTCTGGGGCAATAGATGCGGTGCAATAGTTTTTAAAACTACCACTGCCAACATCACCATTTTTCACCTCTGTGCTTATGGACTGTACGGCTTCGGGATTTTGGCGCAGTTTTTGCCAGGCAGAATCGCTTAAAGCGGGAACCTGAAGGATCCGGTATTTGTTCAAATCGTCTTTAAACTGCGGATATTCCCATTCGAACTGCATCTCTTGGCGATCTTCCAAAAGAACACTGTGTAAGGCTACAGCCGGTTCGGGAGGATTGGCAACCGGAGTTCCAAACGCGATGGGAGCTGGCTTTTGATATTTGTAACGTTCATTCACAGCAACCACGGTGTAGTAATATTTCTCACCGGGTTTTAGGAAGCAGAGCACCGTTTGCTGATTGCTTTTCAAACCGGCATAAACGTCACCTTCAGTAGGGATTTTGCCATCTGGCCCGGCTTCGGTAGGTTTATCGGTAACAAACTTCTTGCTGCTGTAGTAGAATTTGCTTTTATCCACCAAAGAAAGCAGGTTGAACTTATCTGCAATAGTAGCAAGGAAGGGTACGTCCCTGGGTAATTTACGATAAAGCGGGCTTTTTGCATCCTGCTGTTTTTCTTTCTTTAGCTTACCTGGCGAGGCAACATCGATAAATTCGCTGCCACTGCTGTCGTAATAGAACATTTTGTCCGATGCAACACCAGTTTTTACGTTTACAGGGATGGCCTCTAAAAAGAAAAGTTGATCAGGCTTAACTCCGCGGTAAACACGGTATTCGATGATCCGTTTGCTGCGATCCAGGGGCTTCCACGATAGCATTAAGCCACTACCATCATCACTGGGAACATCATCCACTTGGAAGTTTTTCACCACATATTGATCATTGTCTGTTTGCTTTTGTGCTATTATCACAGTGCCCAACACCATGAACACAAAGAGCAGAAGATAGACCAGACGACGTTTGTCCAACCTCATACGCTATAACTCCTATCTTATCCTAATTATTTCGCTAAAATTACTATCCGTCCAACTGCTTAGAAGGGGCTGTTTGTGTCAATTACTTTTTTTCAGAGCTTCGCCAGTGAGAGGCTTCGCCAGTGAGAGCTTTGCAGTGAGAGCTTTGCAGTGAGATTTGCAAAGTGAGAGGCTTCGCCAGTGAGAGCTTCGCAAGTGAGAGCTTCGCAAGTGGAACACCGATCTTTAGTCGGTTGGTTCTGCTACATTCATGTGGCAGTCACCTCCTACCACGCTTGGAGCGTGTTTGACTTATATTTTTGTTTTTCCATGCTTTATAGAAAAACAGGATATCTTCGTTAGCAAAAATATGAGTTAAACCGCGGATTACATGCTAACGTACGATAGCCAGTTATCCTGTTACCCGTAGCCCGCGTTTTAACTCAAACTATTGCTATTAAACGCATAAGCTAAAAGCTGGAGGCCGCCGCACGCAACAGTTTAAGTCAGAATCGCTATATTACATACTTGATGGCGATAGTGGAGTGCTGAATCTTGGGTTACAGCTTCAGCAATTTGGTGCTTTGCTGGTGTTTTCCGGTGCTGAATTTAAGCAGATAGATGCCTGAGGCAGTGCGCTGCCATTTATCATCCAGGCCATTCCACACAAAACTGTTTTTTCCGGCTAAACCGCTACCTTGCCAGTTTTTAACTCGCTGACCCTTCAGATTGAATATCTGGATTTCCACCGGGCTGCCATCTTTAAGGCTATATTCGATGTTTACCGTGTTTGTAAACGGATTGGGATAAACTGAGGACATGATTGCCACTGGAATTGCTGAGGGATCCTCCAATCCGGAAGGCAGGATATAGATAGAATCAGGGCCGAAAAAGGCAGGTGTTCCGTCCAGGCTAATCGCTTCCAGCCAGTAATACAGATAGCCAGAAAAATCGCCTCCGGGAATATTCTCATCTATAAAGCTATAGTTTTGCGCTGTTGAGGTATTTGTAGCCGGAATCATAAATAGCGTAATCATCTCTGCCGTAGCAGGTTGTGGCGATTCACTCCGATAAATATGATAACCCCTTAGGTCTGTTTCGCTCACCGAAGTCCATGCCACTAAAGCATTACCATCCTCGTTCAGGGTAACCTCAAAAGAACTTATCTCCACCGGATGTAAAAGAATCTCAACCCGCAATGTATCCGACCAAGCCCCCACTCCGCTACCATAAAAGGCACGCACCCGGAAGTAAACTGTGTCAGTTTGGGTAATCTCAAAATTGCGCATGAACGCATATCCTGTATCATAATCCTGCACCAGAAATGTGGTGAATAGCGAATCAGCACTGATATCCACACGGTAGCTTTCTGCATTTACCGCATGCGTCCACTGCACGACAAAATTATCTTCTGCCATAATATAAGCGCGAACAATGTGCGGAGTCCAAATTGCAGTAACGTATTCAGGATGGTCAATAAAGGGATTGCGATTGCCTTGACGCTCCTGAATGCGATCGTTTCTGCGACGCTCCCAACTGTCCGGCGGGTCATCATAGTGCCATTGCAGCAGGGTGGATAGCTTGCCGTAATAGCTGCCTACCGTAGGGGTTAAATCCTGCATTTCCAGATTATAGCCGGTATCTGTGCCCTCGTAACGCGTCGCCATGTACAATAGCATACGGGCTATATCGCCCTTTTCCACTGTTCGCGGCTCCCAAGAATCGGCATCGGTATTACAGCCAGTTGTAGCGTTGTAATCTGCATAAGGTGAGGCATCTACGTAGGGAATTCCGCCAAGATCAAAATCTCTGTTACTTTTGGCGGAATTTACGGTTACATCGCAGGGGCGCAAGTGGTGTAAATCCGTGCCGGCAGGACGGTTAGTCTCAAATCCGCCATGGCTAACGCTCCAGGTATGCTCGCGGTTCCATTGGGTAACGCCGCTGCCATAGAAGTTTTTGGGAACGCTCCAGCCAGTATAGGTTTCGATCACATTATTGGCATTCAAGCTGTCTTCATCGGTGTACTGAAGCTGTTGCCACACTGCACTATAGGAGAATTGATTAAGATGGCTGGTGCGGATCAGATTGTGCAGCTCGGTTTTTAGCTCTGCACCGTAACCGCTGATACTATCGTAATATCCTGCCAATCCTGTATTTAAGGTGATTGTGGAGGCAGGATTTCCGGTGGTTGTGGTCAATAAATAAAAAACGCTTTCCCCGCTGCCGTTCAATTCATAAGCACGGAACCAATACTGCGTATTGCGGATAAGCCCCGTAACTGTTACAGCATCAACGTTATCACCCTCAATTACCTGTGTGGCGTCACAATATACCACTTGCTCACCTGTACCACTATAAACGCTGTTGGGGGCATATTCCACGCCCTCGGTAGGAGTGCTAAAATCGTTTAACATGTTAATTTTAATCAGCCGCCGTGAACCGTTGCCAGGAGTCCAACTTGTTTGAATTGAAGTATTTCCGGGATAAAAAACGAGGTTTGATGTCTGCATGGTGGGCACATCTATGCTTAAGGTATGGATCATAGCAGAAGGGCTGTAGCCAACCCCCGTGGCATTTACCGCATAGGCGCAGAGGTGATAATCCGTGTCTGGAATCAAGCCGCTAACAACGGTATTCATGGGGCTAATACCATAGCCCACTTCAATATGGGTGGAGCTGGTATCAGGCAATTCTGCTGTGCTCCAGCAAAACCCGCGGTTAGTTATTGCAGAGGTGCCGCTGGATTCGATAAATGCACTCATGGAGGCAGTATTATAGGTAATGTTCCCTGCTATGGGCAGGGATACTAAGGGCAAAGAGCTATCCTGATAATCGGTGATAAATATATCGTGAATATAAACAGCATGGCTGGAATTTGCCAGCCTGATGGTTGTGGGAGATTCTTGGCGGAACTGGTAAAAAAACCGGCTTCCCGTGGAAGTGATACCCGTGAAATTGAATAAATCTACCCATGAACCAGCCACATATTTCTGTAGCTTGATGCTACGTCCTGCCGAGCCAGCAGAAAAAATAAATTCCACTTCACCAAAGCTGCTGAATACAGGGAACGTGATTGCTCCAATGGAAGCCTGACACTGGATTCGGCCTAAACTTCCCGCGCCATTTACCGCAGCTCCTGGCGAAACAAGGCAACTTTCCAAGGCTACTGTACCGGCTGGAATCTCTTGTGTGTAGTTTCCATAGCCGGTATGAGCGCTCCAGCTCTGGATGTTTTCGTTCACGATCAACGTAGCAGATAACAGCACCCACGAGATAATCAGCAGGATTGTTAGGGATGCGATTTTAACTTTATGG
>JAVEUB010000169.1:0-6431 GCA_034005785.1 Cloacimonas sp. (SeqCode)
TCTAAAATGCGGGTAATCCACAGTTCGTAATCTACATGAGCCATGTATTCGTCGTAATGCCTGGCAAAAAAAGAATAGGCATGTTTGTCAGCTTGTTTGGCGTGGCGGATACCAGCAAAATCGAAAGCCGAGGTGGGAGTTGAGACCAGTCTGCTTAATTGCCTAATAGCTTGATTAAGCCCATACAATGCCGAAGATTGGGGATTGGAACAAACATCCAAAGCAAGATTACGCACACAACACTCAGGATGAAAAATACTCCAGTTCTCTTCGTCCATCGCAAGCAGAGCCATAATAAGGTGATGATTGGCTGTAAGTAGCACTTGATTTGGCACTTTAGCCTTTAGATAAGCACTAATTTCGGGATAAACGGTAGGGCAAAACCCTTCAGGAAGAAAGCCATGGGCAGAGTCACCCGCCAAAATACAAGGCTCTACTGCATTATCCACAAAATGTTGCGTGGGCGTTAGAGCGTGCTGGTGTGTTGGAGTGGAGGGGCGAATTGCGTGCGCCCAATCTGGGAAGGCTTGGTGCAGAGTTAAAGGTGCACTTAGTTCCATAATGGCTAAATCCGGATGAATATACAGCGTGGGGGACTGCTGTTTCTGGAACTCAGCAAGTTGCTTGTGTACTGCCAGGCTGCTGAAAAACAGGATTTCTTTGACTAAAGCCGAAGGTTTTGCAGATGATGAGTAAAAACTACGGCACAAGGATTTCATATTTGCGGCTGGAATTGGGTTTAACCTTGGCAAATCTAAGCCGCTAAGCTGCTCGCTTAGGCTATGCACTTCGATACTAATATCACTTGGCACAGCCAGGAACCTGCATGCATCCGCAATAGTGGTAATCTCAGACTGCTCGAGTACCAATATTTTTAGCTTATGCATATATGGCTCTGCTGGCGGTATTGGGGTGGCAATTTGGGGTGGCAACCTCCCGATTGACACAGCTCTCGCAGAGAGTTAATGCACAAGCAGAAATGCTGCTTCTGTCAATCTGGAGATTGACAGCCCAATTGCTATGCCTACTATTTATCGCTGCTTCCAGGTTTTACCAGCGGGATTCCCTCTTTACACATAGGGCACTCTTCAGCCTCAAAAGCAGGGATATCCAGATATAGCAGGCTTTCCAGAGGAGCGGGGAATTCCAGTTTGCCACCGCTTCGGTCTACTAACACACCGATCACTGCAATATCCAGGCAGCGTTCTTGCAGACAGGAGATTACTTCGTTTATGCTGCCACCGGTGGTAAGTATGTCTTCAATAATGGCGACACGTTTTATCTCGCTGAGGTCAAAACCGCTGCGGAAGCACATTTCACCGTCTTTACGCTGAGTAAAAAGAAACGATTTGCCCATCAGATAGGCTGTTTCGAAGGCTAAAACAATGCCCCCATAGGCGGGGCCTACAATGGCATCAAACTCGTAGCCTTCCAAACGGGTTGCCATGCGTTTGCACAGATTGTGGGTTGCTTCGGGGTTTTGGAAAACACGGATTTTCTCGATATATTTTTGGCTGTGCTTACCGGAAGTAAGCTGGAAATGGCCTTCCAGCAAAGCAGATTCACTGCTTAAAATGCGGGTTATGTAATCTGAATCTTCCAAGCCGGTTAGGATGCGTTTGGCCTCATCTTCCACATCGGAAGGAACCTGCAGCTCAATCATATACATGTCACCCGCGATGGATGAATACATGCTCATCATCCGCTCGTTCAGCAGCACTGCTGCAAAGCCGAAATCCTCCAGCAGGCTTTTGGCAAGCTCTGCTTCGAAGGGGTTGGTGTAGCTGGCGATGGTTACCATTGTGATCGCGTCCATTGTTCCTCCTTATGATCTTAGGGCATAAACTTTATCATTCCCACGGAGGTGGGTATCCAGCACTTTGGGCTGCCAATCTCATGATTGACAGAAACAGCGTAACTTCTCTATATATAACTTAATACAATATCTGTGGCAATCAAGAGATTGCCACCCCTGCTGAATTTCCGCCTCTGAGCTTGTGCAAAAACTGCAAAACCTTCTGTCATTCCCGCGGAGGCGGGAATCCAGCACTGATGAATCCCTTTAAGGATGACACAAATAAAGCATTGCAGTATAGACATATATCTGCCGTTCTTACAGAACTTATAAAAGGGCTGGATTCCTGCCTCCGCAGGAATGACAAGCGTTTTCACACAAGCTCATCTGCGGGAATAACATATTACGGAATTCTTGTTTTATTACTATTTATCTTATTGTCTGCCTATTTCCATGCCTCGCTTAATCGCGATCAGGTTCTTTTCCAGCAGATCCGGTTTGTTAGCTTTCATAAAGGAACTAAGGTCTTCTTCCATGGTTTCATATTTAATCAAGCTTGTCTTGCCTATGATGATACCAATGGCGAGCATGTTTAACACCATCTGCGAGCCGATTTCGGCAGCAATATCGCTTAGCGGGGCAGCAATAATTTGCACATCTGTGCGTTGGCAGCCACGTGGGCACATATTGGTGTTAACAATTATCACCCCATTCTCGCGTACAGAAGCGGCAAATTTATCTATCGAAGGCTGGTTTAGGGCAACCAGTACATCAGGGTAACTTACAATGGGTGAGGCAATTGGCTCATCGGCTACAACAGTGGAAACATTAGCCGTGCCACCACGCATTTCAGGTCCGTAAGAAGGTAACCAGGATACGTGTTTGCCTTCTTTCATGCCAGCTTTAGCAATGAATTTGCCAATGGTTAGTACTCCTTGTCCGCCAAATCCTGCACAAATCAATTCAGTTTTCATTACTCAACTCCTTCGCCTTTATCACGCAAGCAGCCAACCTTAAAGAAGGGAAGCATGTTCTCTTTTGCCCAATCGCGGGATTTTAGCGGATCAATACCCCAGTTTGTGGGGCATGTGCTGATAAGTTCCACAAAAGTAAAGCCACGGCCTTCCTTATTGTATTGAATAGCTTTGGATACGGCTTTCTTGGCTTTGATGATATCTGCAGGACTTAAGAGCGAAACGCGTTCGATGTAATACGGCGCAATCAGCGTTGCCAGCAGTTCGCTCACCCGGATCGGGTAGCCAATATCATCAACGTTTCTGCCGTAAGGGCTGGTGGTGGTTTTCATATTTGGCAGGGTTGTGGGAGCCATCTGGCCACCGGTCATGCCATAAATAGCGTTATTCACAAAGAACACACTAAGATGTTCTCCACGGTTTGCGGCATGCACAATTTCGGCAGTACCTATTGCGGCAAGATCGCCATCACCCTGGTAGGTAAACACATGCATATCAGGGCGGGCACGTTTCATGCCAGTTGCCACGGCAGGAGCACGTCCATGAGCTGCCTGAGCCATGTCGAAATTAAAGAATTTATAGGCAAAAACCGAGCAGCCAACAGGGGCTACACCAGTCATAATATTGGTGAGTCCTTGTTCCGAGATTGCTTCTGCAATCAGGCGGTGTGCCACACCATGCAGGCAGCCCGGACAATAGGTAAACGGGGTTTTGGTAAGTGATTCGGGGCGAGTTGCTATTATTTCCACATTATCCTCCTATTTGAAACAAGCTTCCAGCTTGGCTTTGATTTCCGCAGGGGTGAATACGATTCCGCCTACTTTGCCCCAAAATTCCACGGGGACTGTTCCTTCCACAGCGATTTTAACATCATCGAGCATTTGTCCTGTATTCAGCTCGAAAACGTACACTTTTTTCACTTTCTTACCGATGGCGTTTTTAACCGCTTCGTAGGGATAAGGCCAACAGGTAATGGGACGGATCAAGCCAATATTCCTGCCTTCGGCATTCAGTTCGTTTATGGCAGATTTTACCACGCGGCTGGCTGTTCCCCAGGCTACGCAAAGGATTTCGTTATCGTCGTTAACACCGTATCTTTCATAGCGAAGTTCCTTGTTCTCGATAACAGCAAACTTTTTGTACAAATCGTTCACATGCTTTTCCAGTACATTGGGGTCTATTTCCAGCGAGTTAATCTCGTGATGGTGTTTATAATCGCCATCTTCATTAGGGCAAATACACCAAGACTCGTGCTGTTTACCCAGCTCGGCAATCTCTTCATCCGTCTTGGGTGCTTTAAATTCTACAGGTTCCATCATCTGTCCCAACATACCATCGGCCAGAATCATTACCGGGCAGCGATATTTATCGGCCAGATCAAAGGCTTCACTGGCCATATCGGCAAATTCCTGCACGGAACTGGGTGCTAAGGTTATCATGCGATAATCGCCATGCCCACCACCCTTCGTAGCTTGGAAATAATCTCCCTGTGCGGGCTGAATATCACCCAAACCAGGTCCACCACGCTGCACATTGATAATCACACAAGGCAGTTCTGCCCCGGCGATATAAGAAATACCTTCCATCTTTAGCGAAACTCCGGGAGAGGATGAAGAAGTCATCACCCGTTTTCCGCAGCCAGCAGCGCCATAAACCATATTTATTGCAGCCACTTCGCTTTCTGCTTGTAAGAAAACACCACCAACTTTGGGCATCATCTTGGCCATGTATTCGATCAATTCGCTCTGGGGAGTGATGGGATAGGCAAAATATAGCCTGCATCCTGAACGGATGGACGCTTCTGCAACTGCTTCATTACCTTTCATTAGTACTTTTGCCATTTTTTCCTCACTTCTCCACGGTAATTGCCACATCTGGGCAGGTTATGTAACACATTTTGCAGGCAATGCACTTTTCCTGATCAAAGCACTCAGCGTAGTTATAGCCCTTGGCGTTGATGTTTTCCGAGAAGCGGATAATCTTCATCGGGCAAGCAACAATGCAAAGGCCACAGCCTTTACAATAGGTTGGGTCAACCGTCATTCTTGGCATGGTTGTACTCCTCTCTTTCATTAATTTTCTACTTTTGTGATACTGCTTTTTTTCTTGATATTCTGTCAAACCTTTTTTTGCATAAACTAAAAAAAAGATGTTGGAAGAATAAACTCTCATCCAAAACTTCAAATCGTCGGCACTTGGACATTTGAAGAAATCAGTGATCAAAATGCTATCCTGCGAAATACCAACAATACCCATGTTTTCGCCATTTGAAGTTTACGGTGATCCAAATTGAAGTTTTCACTGACTCTTTATTGTCATACTAAATTCTTTGGACAGTCCCAAGGCCGAAGATCTATATTTTCCCGTTTCCCTCACTCCTGGCAAGCCTGTTTCAGCTTGTCTATTTGCCCTTTTATCCAGGCCTCTTTGTTTTCACATTGCAAGAAATATGTATCTGCCCTGTTGCCCGAATTGTCTTTAGCTTTGGCATTGATCCCTGCATCGATGAGATACATAGCCACTTCAGGATTTGGGTTCTTTTGGGTAGCGGACATCAAAGCTGTGGTGGAATTTGCGTCAACATCGTTGATATTGGCTCCCTGCTTTAGAAATTCTGCGATAACGCTAAGATTGGGGTTATAGGTAGCAGCCAGAAAAAAAGCAGTTCTACCGTCATTGATGGTAAGATTCACTTTTGCGCCTGCATTGATCAGCAAAGAGAGTAGCGAGGTGTCCTCGGTGATGGGTGCAGCTAAGATCAAAGGGGTTTCACCGAATTGATTTTTCGCATTCACATCGGCCTGGGCATTGATCAAGGTTTCTATTACGGAAACAGAGCAATAGTGAATAATAGCACTATGTAAAGCGGTGTTTTGAAAATCGTCTGCAGCATTCATATCCGCTTTCCCTTGCACCAAGGCACGAAAGATATCCACTGCTCGGGTATTTTCAGCGGCATAGAATAGGGCTGTTTGCAAAGCTTCATCTTTTAGGAGTGGATCGGCTTCATTGGCAAGCAGATAAGCCAGCAATGTGGCATCCGCTTTTCCGCCTGCTCCAATCATGAGAGCGGTTTGCCCCATATAATTTGAGTGATTGATATCTGCGCCTGCATCGATCAAAGTACTCATTAAAATCAGATCGGCATTCATTTCTGCCAATAACATGATGGGGGTATTCCCAAAATAGTCCTCTTCGTCCACATCTGCACCATTAGATAGCATTTGTAGCAAGAGCGCTTCTGAAAGCGGGATCAAATCCCCCTCTTCGGTAAAAAACGAGGTAGCAAAAAGAGGCAGCATGGCTATAAATAAAGCGATAACCACCAAATACTTCAGCATGATATCTCCCTTAAAACATCTGTGAATATTTCTGTATCCAGGCCACTAAAAACTGCAAAGGAAGCTTCTATTTCGCTACCGCCTAGTATTCATCCTCTTCTTCAAAATCCAGTTTTGATCTATCCCCATTGCTGTGAACGAAAGTATCAATAGCGCTCAGCAGATCTTCTTCGCCCAGTTCTTCATAGGAATTGCTGCCAAAATTTTCGTAAACATCGCTAAGCCTAATCGTTAGCAGGGCTTCTCCATAGCCATTTGTCCAAGGGCAAGCTATGCAATCGGTAGTATTGATCGTGCTTAAAGTAGAAGCGCTTGAGATAG
>JAVEUB010000170.1:0-6378 GCA_034005785.1 Cloacimonas sp. (SeqCode)
TCTTTTGAGCCATCGTTGGGGCTATAGGGATTCTTGAGCGCCCAGCCTATTACCTTGCGAATCCACCATTTGCCATCTGGTACCTGTTTGAAATCTCCATTTATAATCAGCTTGGTATCCTGATCCTCAGGTAAATCAGGATCTGGCAAGCAGGTAAAAGCTGCTGATAACGACTGTGGAATCCCCAGATGCACCAATCTAAGGCCAATCAGATAATTGAAAGTCTCGATCAAATCCACTGCTTTTTCTATATACTCATCACTTCCGGGCTTTTTTACTTTTAGCACATAGGAGGTGGGATCATTGAAAGCCGGTGCTTCATCAATAAATGCTACCCAGTTGCTATTAAATGGGGTTAGAACTGTATATCCCGCACATGCTACGTTTTCATTGAGTGGCATTAATTCATCATATAAATAGACATCTACTTGACCAATCCGATCGTGAACAATGCTGGAAAGCAGTATGTTTTCAGCATCATTCTTGCTTAGGACGGCAAAACACAAACTCGTGCTGATTAGCAGAAACATGACAAATAACGCTAGTTTCTTGTTCATGGAATACTCCTTTTTTTACTTGGATTTTAGTATTTTTGTTGTATAGACTGATCCCGAGCGGTCAGCATATCTACACAGATAAATCCCAGGGGCAGTAGACATAGCTTCGTTAGTTAGTCCATCCCAGATAATCTCCCCGGCGCTGGTCATGTTGAAAAGCTTCCGGATCAACTGTCCCTTGAGATTATAGATAAATAGTTCCCCTGCTTGAAGCTTAGCATCTGGAGAAATCGTAAATCGTGTTGAAGAGGTGAATGGGTTAGGATAGTTTTTCAGGATAGAGATTTCTGGAGGTGGTAGATGTTCATCTGTGGCAGCAACTGGTTCTTCGGTGAAATGGCCTAGGCCATCTCCGAAAAGGATTATTAGGTATCCGTATCCGTTTTCACCTCCAATAATAACCATATCCTGAAAGCCATCATTATTCATGTCTTCAATATTGGGAAATGAATTTCTATTCAACTCTGATTCGTTGAAACTGTAATTGCCAAGATTTGTAAATAGACAATTACCTATTTGAAAGTCAGCCAGATTATCATTGTTGTAGTCCAATACCTGAATTATGCCTAAATACTCATTCAGATACTGATACATAAGTTCAATTTGACCGTTAACCAATTTGTATATCCTTACGGGAAATACAAATCCTGCAAATACTTCCAATGTGAAAATCTCATTTACTCCATCATTATCAGCATCTCCCAATTTTACATGATTATGAAAAGTCATATTGTTTAGCGCAATCTGTTGCCATCCTGAAGCCGTATAATCAAAGATAGTCAGAGGTTGACCTGCAAAAACAATTTCATCATCACCGTCATTATCTACATCACCTACGCATATATCTTGAGGGGGGAAGTCAAGTGGACATTGATATAAGGGGAGGAACTGATTGGGCTTATTACTGATCAAGACCCACAAATAGTCATATGCCCAGGAATAAAAGATAATATCACCATAGCCATCCCCATTTACATCACCTGTCCTGATCTCATTATAATGGCAGTCCCCGGTAAAGGGATAATCTGTGTATGTATCAAATGAGCCATTCTGATTGTAATAAACTCTGGCAAATTGGTTTTGGTTATTGTTTATTGAGTACTTGCAAATAATATCAGGGAAATTATCAGCATTCATGTTTTCGAGCTGAATGCAATCCTGAATTGCTCCAAACACAAAGGATGAATCGGCAGAGGCAAAAGCACCGTTTGAGTAATTGTAGAGCACTGTAAAAGACGGAGCGGTATTAGTATCGTAGAATACATGCCCTACTACAATGTCCTTTAATCCGTTTTGGTCAACATCTCCGATGGCGATCGAATAAATTCCCCTCGTCAACGGTATTACCACCGAAAAACCGGTACTCGCTATCACAAGCATCAAGGCAGAGCAAAGTATCTTCATAAACACATTATCCTCCCTATTCTTATCTTCTAAGCATAAATCCACTCTGGATACATTGTGATTTAACGTGCATAAACAGTCAAGCACTTACTTTAATTCCGTTGCATCCTTGCACATCCGCAGGAATGTCTGTGAACTTTTCGCTTGACAATTATCCTGCTAAAACGACGTTGAGAGGAGTGCAAGATTTTGGCACGCAAAAGGATATTAAATGAAAGAAGGATTTATCCCTAAAAACGACTCACAGTCTATCTTCTTCTCGGACAAAGCAGAAGAAAACGTGAACAGCATGAAATCTCTGTTTCTGAATCATCTGGAATATTCACTGATAAAGGACACAACTACTTACCAGCCCTGGGACGTGTATTATGCGCTGTCCCTAAGCCTGCGCGATCGCCTGATAGAACGCTGGTTGCGCACCCAATATGAATACCGCAAGCAAGATGTGAAAAAGGTTTACTACCTCTCCATGGAGTTTCTCATTGGTCGGCTTTTGGGTAACAGCCTGATAAACCTGGATGTTTACGATGAAAGCTATGATATGCTGAAGGAAATGGGGCATTCGCTGGAAGATATTGCAGAATTAGAGCCGGACATGGGGTTGGGCAATGGAGGCTTGGGGCGTTTAGCAGCCTGCTTTATGGATTCTTTGGCTACTCAAGCTTACCCGGCTTACGGCTATGGTATTCGCTATGAATTTGGCATCTTCAAACAGCTTATCGTACAAGGATTTCAGGTGGAAGAGCCTGATCACTGGCGCAAAAAAGGCTGTCCCTGGGAAATCCAGAGGCCAGAGATAACCTATCGGGTGCGTTTTGGTGGCAAAGTTCTAAGCGAAGAACAAACTGATGGCCGTGTTTTGCACCATTGGGTGGATACTGAAGACGTGATGGCTGTAGCTTGGGATGTTCCTGTTCCGGGCTACAAAGTTGATAATGTGAATAACTTACGTTTGTGGCAAGCCACAGCCACCGACGAATTTGATTTTGATTACTTTAATAGCGGTGATTATGTGAAAGCCGTGGAAAAGAAGAATATCTCAGAAAACATCAGTAAAGTGCTGTATCCCAATGATAACGTGCATCTGGGACGTATCTTGCGGCTAAAACAAGAGTACTTCTTTGTTTCAGCTACGTTGCAGGATATTTTTGCGCAATGGAAAACGGATCACGACAGCTTTACCGAGCTACCCGACAAAATAGCCATCCAGCTTAATGACACGCATCCGGCCATTGCCATCCCTGAAATGCTGCGTATCCTGATTGATGAGGAACGCCTTAGCTTTGACCACGCCTGGGTTATCACCAAAAAGTGTTTTTCCTACACGAATCATACCGTGCTACCGGAAGCTTTGGAAAAATGGAGTATAGGTCTGTTTGAAGAGCTGCTACCCCGGCACCTGATGCTGATTTATCAAATTAATTGCGAAATACTGGCAGAGGTTACCCGGCTCTACCCCGGAAATCTGCTAAAAATGCGCAATATCTCCATAATCGACGAATCCCGCGAGAAATCTCTGCGTATGGCACAATTGGCAATTCATGGCTCACACACGGTGAACGGTGTGGCAGAGCTACATAGCAAAATTATCAGGGAAACGATCTTCCCCGATTTACACGAAATGTACCCAGGCAAGTTCCAGAATAAAACCAATGGCATCACGCCGCGTTTATGGCTGCATACCTGTAATCCACAGCTATCCAGCCTGATCACTGAGCACATAGGCAGTTCCTGGGTGCGCAATCTGGAATACATCAGTGGTATCGAAAACTATCTTGACGATCCCGATTTCAGGGCTACATTCTTCGAAATTAAGGGTATTAACAAGAAAGCTCTAAGCAAATATATCTATCGCGTTACCGGAATTCGCGCCAGTGCCCAAAGCATTTTCGATGTGCAAATTAAGCGCATGCACGAATACAAACGCCAACTGCTAAACGTGATGGGCACAATTTCCCGTTACCAAAGGATCAAGGACAATCCCGATGGGTTTTTTGTGCCGCGCACTGTAATCTTTGCCGGCAAAGCTGCTCCGGGCTATTTTCTGGCTAAGCGCTTGATCAAGCTGATATGTAACCTCGGCGAGGTGGTGAATAAAGATCCCGATGTGCGCGATCGCCTGAAAGTGGTATTTATGCCAAATTACACCGTTTCCCTGGCTGAGAAAATTATCCCCGCTGCCGATCTTTCGGAACAAATCTCCACCGCCGGTTACGAAGCCAGCGGTACAGGAAATATGAAGTTTGCCCTGAACGGAGCGTTGACGCTTGGCACTATGGATGGCGCTAATGTGGAAATGGCAGAAGAAATCGGCGCAGAAAACATGTTTATCTTTGGCCTTAGCAGCCAGGAAGTAGCGGCTATCAAGCAGCAAGGCTACAATCCCTGCTATTATTATGAAAACGATCCCGAGTTAAGAAGAGTGGTGGATTCGCTAATTGACGGCAGCTTTGAACATGGGGAAAAAGACCTGTTTCTACCGATCTGGAAATCCCTGATGCATGATGGCGATACGTATCTGCATATGGCTGATTTTCGCGCTTTTGTGGATGCTTCAGCCAAGGTGGATGAACTGTATGTGCAGCGCGATGAATGGGTAAAAAAAGCGATTATCAATGTGGCAAGAATGGGAAAATTCTCCGCCGACCGTGCCATAAATGAGTATGCACACGAGATCTGGAACGTGGAACCGCTGATTTTGGATTTTCATTAGTGGATAGTGATTAGTGGTTAGTGGAAAAGTGGAAAAGTGAAACACGCTTTAAAGTTTGAGTGTTTTTTTGCGAAACAAAGTTGGGGTGCATTGCGTTATAGGGTTGGCAATCTCCTGATTGGCAGCCCGCCCCCTCGACCTCTCGACTGCTCCAACAATCCATCTCCAAAACGTGTTTCACTTTTCCACCCTTTCACTTTTCCACTTCTACGCCCTGCAACTCTCCCTATATTACTACTCTTACTTATCCACATGCAGCTAAATGCCGCAGTAGTAATCAACGAATTCTGTTACAATCCCGATGGTAACGACCTTGGTTTTGAATGGATCGAGCTGTACAACAACGGCAGCGTAAATGAACAGCTACAAGATGCCAAAATCCTCAGCGGCGGTGCGTCCTTCACTCTTCAATACACGCTTCCTGCTTTTATGTTGCGGCCCGGGCGCTTTCTGCTGATTGGGGGAACTAACGTGCCTAACTCCCAATTTACCTACAACTTCACCTTCCAAAACGGTGGTACCGAAACAGACGGCATCCACTTCGAGAGTGCTGATGGAAGCTACACTGATACGGTGCTTTACGATTCCCCCAATACCAATCTGCTCCCCGATGATAGTGGCAATCCCGGAATCAGTTTTGCCCCCACTACCGGAGCAGGATGCAGCTTAGCCAGGATTACTGATGGTTTTGATACCAATGACTGCGCGGTGGATTTTGCCTTTGAATGGGATGAAACACCTGGAACTGCCAATCATGCCCGCTGCGATTATGCCATTGGCGAAGTGCAGCTAAGCTATGAAACCGGAATTGCGGATATCACTGTGTGGCTAAAGAATAACAGCCTTTTTAGCCCTGCTGTTAATGCCATTTTCACCATCACGCAGATGCAGCAGCTCTATTATGCTGAGATTCCCCCTCTTGCGCCCCAGGATTCAGTTTCTGTACAAGCCATTTTCGCCTGTACTGAAGCGCCTTTATATCTCGAGTTACAGCTTGAAGATGATAATCTTGTCAGCAATAACAGTTTGGTTGTTTCGCCTGTGGGGGGATTGACTACGGGCGTGATGTTTAGTGAGTTTTTGGCAGATCCCGAAAGCGGCAATCAGGAATGGATAGAGCTATCTTCTTTCGATTGTATTCCCTGCAAAGAGGGAGTATCAATCATGGATGCCTCTGGCAACAGCACAAATTTTACCTGGAGCGGAGGAGTGGGTCTGTTTGTTGTCTGTAGAGATAAAGCTGCTTTGTTAGCTCGCTATCCAGATTGCCCTGCAACCAGCATTATCGAAGCCAGCTCGTGGACATACTTAAACAACGACGGTGATAGCCTGGTTCTGCTATCAGCAGGAGTAGTGATGGATTCTATTGCCTATACCGGCGCGGAGATAGTAAAAGGGATTTCCCGCGAACGCTATTCCCCAGAGGATTCCTGGCTGCTATTTTGGCGTAACTGCACCGCTGAAACGGGCGGAACGCCTGGCCAGGATAACAGCAAACCGCCCCCAATCGAGCTTCCCGATCTGGGCAGCATTCGCTTGGATGGTAGCCCCTGTAAAGCCATCGCGGGTGAATCCATCAGTATCGCTTATCTGCTTCCGGCAATGGCTAACCGCATCTCTTGCAAGGTATTCGATTTGCGTGGCAGCAAAATAAGGATTTTGGCAGATAACACCCTTTGTTCCGACCGGGGTATCTTCACTTGG
>JAVEUB010000171.1:0-6362 GCA_034005785.1 Cloacimonas sp. (SeqCode)
TGTCTTCAAAACTGGTATCCGTAACCGTTTGATGTAAAACCCCATTACGGTAGATGTTATAGTTTACGGGGCTGCCAATAAGCGGTTCATTCCAGTTAAGACTTAGCCAATCCTCACCGGGATTGTAAGTAGCACTCAGGTTTTGGGGTGGTAAAATAGTAAATATCTCTACACTGGCAGTATTTGAAGGTTCGGACATGAAGGTCTGGAATACTGCGGTAACATAGTATTCATACCAACCATCTTGCATATCGGCATCATAGAAGAATGGCTCTGTGCTGGTAGCGATTAATTCTGCATTACGATAAATATTAAAGTACTGCAAGCTACGCTGGTTAGTTTCTGCGGCGCTATTTAGTGCGAGGTCAGATTTGCCCGATTCCATCTGATATCTTTCTGTATAGTCCATTTCCCAATTTAGGGCTACATTTTTCCAGCCAGATAACTCAGCCGTAAGATTAACCGGTCTGCCAACTGCTTCCGCAAACCCTATTCCGCTAATCGGGATGCTGTGCAAATCTCCATCACTATCCACCAAAACCAAAGAAACGTTCTGAGTTCCAGCGTATAGGGGATTAAAATAAACTCTTACAGACAGGCTACCCATTGGCTCTATGGATATGGGAGGGGTGGCAGTATCCAGGCTAAACGCACTCAGGGAATCACCTGTAAGATATACCGAATTGATAATGGCATCATAAGCCCCGATATTGATACACGAAAAGTCCTGAAAAACTGAAGTGGAAATTAGCACATCGCCAAAATCCCAGCTTGGGGGAGTAAGCGTTAAAGCGATTGCTGCTTTAGTAGTAAAACTCCATGCCGGGCAGTTTTGCGCATACAGAACACTACGTTCTCTGGTTTCCGCAAGGCTGTTTAAGCCTAAGTTGTTATCTCCATTTCTATCCGGGGTACTGATGTAGGGTGTTAATTTCCAGAAGTATTGGGTTTCTGGCAGCAATACATCAAGGATAGCAAAGTTTGTTTGATCCGCCAAAAACACTGTGGACAGCACAGTAGGCTCATCCACTGTCCACAAAAGGAACTCGTATCCATCCGGCTGCGGAAAACCTTCCAGGGAATCTGGCGTCCAAACAAATTCCGGCTGGAAACTAACCTGAACAGCCCCATCAGCAGGATTTACACAAAGTGCAGGCTGTGGGCGTTTATACACAGTTACGCTTACTGCTTCTGTAGCAGCAGATTCTTCATAGCCATAAGCTGCTGTAACATAATAACTATAGCTGCTGCCATGTGCCAGGCTTGTATCTTCAAAGCCAGTTTCTGTCACGTTCTGCAGGAATACCCCATTACGATATACGTTATAGGATACAGGGCTTCCGTTTAGGGGCATATCCCAAGCCAAATTTAACCAATCATCACCAAGGCTGTAATCGGCTGCTAAATTCTGCGGGGGAGAAACTATATAATCCCCAAACAGATGGAAGGTGGTTTTGGGATATTGCCCTGAAAGCGTGCCTTCATTGCTTGGATTGGCCGGATCATAGGTGATGCTATCGCTCCAAAGCCTGCGGGAACGGTTTGTACCCACAGTTTGGCAATAAAACATATCCACATAAGAATAATAAACACTATCCATAGGGCGTTGCACCAGCATCACCAAATTCCCACCCTGATAGTTATAGGGCACCTGTAAGGGGATGTTGATGGTGTTTATCCCACTGGGGTAATCCACATTGCCATCAAAAACCTGGCTAAGCTGCGGAGAGGGAATCCAGCCCGCACTTAAATCGCTTAATGCCGTTTCTCCTAACCAGATACGGGTGGGCATGTTGGGCAAGTTTGTAACAAAATTGTTATAGAAATCAAGCTGATTTATGTGGCCCATAAAGCCAAGCTCGGAAGCTGGTATAACCACTTCGAAAAGGCTATTTCTGTAATACATATCCAAGGGCAAACGTGCAGTCTCATTTCCTGTCCCTACTGTAAGACTAATCGTGCCTGCGGCAAAAACCTGCAACCTTTGTATAACACTTTGGTCATTAGCGCTATCCTGATCTCCAGTTAGCACCACCACAGCATATAGATTTACAGAGCCAATCGCAGTGGGTGTCCAGGCGAAAACATATTCCAGAGTTTCACCGTTGTTTATGGGGTTACCATTTTGGCTAAGCAGCTCTATTCCGCCTTCCTGATACAGTTTAACCTGATATCCGCTTTGCGCGTTTGTGCTGTTGCTGATCACCTGCACGCGGATGTTAGTTTGCATACCCACAGCCGAATAAGCCGGACAAATGAAACCGCTGATAGCCAAATCTACAACCACAGGAGGCGTATATTGCCAGGATAAATATGGATAACCAGCATTTACCGTGGAGGCAAGATCTTCGCGCCAAAGTCCGCTGAAATCCCAACCCACAAAGGTGCTGGCTGCGTAAGGATAGTTCATGTCATCCGTGCTGCTACCAATGCCACCCGCAGAGCTGGTCTGCGTGCTGGTTTGAGTATTCCAATAGCTATCTGTGGTTTGGCTTTGCACGCTGCGTCCAACTAATCCACCAACGCTGCTGGTGCCGCTAACCAAGCCATAAGCAAAACTGTAATTGATTTGACTGGCAGTGTCGTTCAAACCAAGCAGTCCACCTACAGCCCAGGAACCTGTTACATTAGTGGCAGAATAGCAATAACTGGTTATGCTTAAACCCTGAGTTCCTACTAAGCCACCTACGGCATTAGTTCCATTTACCTGACCTGCGGAGTAACAAGCGTTAGCGTGGCTACTGCCTTTGCTATTGCCGATTAAACCGCCAATGCTGGTTTGCCCGCTGGTGGTGCAATTTGCGTAACTTTCGGTGATTGTGGAGCCGCCTTCCAACGAGCCGATCAATCCACCCACTAACGCTGCGCCAGCAATTGTTCCCGTAGCAGATGATTTTTGTATTACCGTATTCCAGCCACAGCCAAGCAAGGCAGCGGTATAATCCTTGCCGGTAACGCGAGCGTTTTCAAGCACCACTTGCTGGATTTCGGCATTACTGGTATAGGCAAACAAGCCTTGATAATTAGTAACTGGGCGGTTGATAAACAAATTCAGAATTTTGAATCCATTGCCCTGGTAAGTACCCGTAAAAGGAGCAGTTTGCATGGCAATAGGTGCCCATCCTGCGCCTGTATTATAGGGAGCTATCCCCAAATCGATATTCGCCGTTTGCACGAAATGTGCTGCTGGATAAGAGCGAACGATATTCAATTGGGCTGCAGTAGCAACCTGATACGGTGATGCAACAGTACCTGTTCCACCCGCAAATTGTGCAAAGCACAAGCTGATTGTGGCGATGGTAAAAACCAAAACAAACACAACTATTCGACTAATTGCGAATCCTCTGTTCATGGGATCCTCCTCACGGATATATACTTATTTAAAAATGTGTATTCTTCTCTTATGTTCCTTAAGCACAGTTTTATACTTGCTTTCAGAATTAGTTTTTGAGCGGACTAAACTCCGTTCTTCTGCCGGTTCAATACTTGATTTCCTGTAAAATTCCTGCAAGCATTACGCCATCAGTACACCACTAATACGGGTCTGATCCGTAATGGTGGCGCAATGATAGCGCAATGCAAGCAAGGAACACGCTATTGTGAACTGTGTAAAGCTTGTCATTCCCGTGGAGACGGGAATCCAGCGCTTTAAGCAATTCGGTTTGGGCGATAGCTGAATATCTATTTTACAATGTTCTGTACATCCAGTTTTAATCCCGCAGGTGGGCGAGCGCAAAAACGCCCATACACCTGCGTAGCTTTCACTGACGAAACTTCTCACAGCCACATGAATGTGGCAGAACCAACCGGATAAATCCGGTGTTCCACTGCGTAGCTTTCACTTGCGAAACTTCTCACAGCCACATGAATGTGGCAGAACCAACCGGATAAATCCGGTGTTCCACTGCGTAGCTCTCACTGGCGAAGCCTCTCACTGTTTTATCTCTCACCTTATTTCATCATCAATATCTTACGGGTAACGGTGCTGCTGCCTGCTGACAGGCGATAGAAGTAAAAACCAGAGGCTACGCTGCGGTTTTCGCTGTCCTTGCCATTCCAGGTAACGTTATGAATGCCACTGTTTTGGCTGGCGTTCACCAAGCTGGTAACAAGCTGGCCTTTCAGGTTATAGATTTTCAGGCTTACGGGGCTGTTCTTACCCAAATTGTAGCTGATGGTGGTTTCCGGGTTGAAGGGATTGGGATAGTTGCTGGTGCTGATGATCTCCTGCTCCGCAGAGATTGCACCATTCTGGTTGTAAGCCTCCAGCTTAAGCGGAATCAGCCAGGGCATGCTTCCTTCGGGGCTGTTTTGGGCATCAATATTCAGCCTTAGCAACATGGTTTCGGAGCTAAGATCGATGCACTGTCCGCTTTGCAGGTTAGTAAGGCTGAATCTGTAGCCAGAAGGTAGCCTGGAAGCGGCATTTAAGCCCAAAACAAGGCTTTCGCACAGGCGTCCATCTACTAATAGTGCTTCGGCATTAAGCTGCAGATTCCAGCTCCAAGAGCCGCTTTCATTATTGCGGATATCACGGGTGTAATCGCCTGCCTGCTCGCTCCAGTCATTATTCAGCACACTTAGCTTAATGATCCCGTTCATTAAGAAGGGAGCATCGGGTAATTTGGGAACATCCATGGGATCATAGGCGTCGCGGGCGTTTTTGGCGATACCCAAAGTAACGGTATCGGAAGAATTTGCCGCTGCCGCTTGTAAAGCAAGCTCCCACACAGGTTTAGCATCCCCACTGGCACTGATGTCAGTTTGCGAGGTGGCATTATCGGGAATTTGGCGGCTTGCCGCAGGATAATTGATATATAAGGTGTCCGTAGCTGCATGTGCCTTAATAAAGAAACCGCTCCAGGGTGGAATTTCGGTAAGGTCATCAGAAGGCATTGGTCGGAATCGGTTACTTACATAATCGTACACTTGAGCATAGGGAGTAATCTGCCCAATGGCTTCCATGCTGCCATCCGCCCATTTTATGGGGCGGTCATAAGGATTGGCAAGTAGGTGCCAGCCGTTATTGCTGCCATCTGCTCCCGGTACACCCAAGTTGTAACTGCCATCATCCATCAGTCCATAAACATCGATGGAAGTGCTGTAGTTATAGGGATTACGCACCCAATAGCCCACGCCCGCACCGATGCGTGCAGGTGTGTTATAGCTGCCAGTGTAGTTGAACACGATGTGCCCCAAAGCATCCTGCAGGGAAGTATTAACGGTATTATTATTCATTTGCACAATGGAGGTGTAGTTCGGGGCTACGTAGAAGGGGTTCAGATCATCCGCAAAGATGGCTACTGGTGTATTAGCCGCTGGATTCTGGTTCGGCTTGGTCATATATGGCACACCCATCAAGTTCCAACCGGCATGCATGGTGTAAGAATGCCAACCTGCCAAAACATCAAAATCGAAGGGCAGAGCACCGATATTGGTGTCTCTTAAGGGAGAACGCGGTTTCAGATAGAAATTGCCTTCCTCAGGATTTACAAAGAGGGGGTCTTTATCCAGATTTCCCGCTCCGGGGTAAACACCAGCCGCATAAGAGATGTCGTTACTGCTAATGATCGGGCTGCTATTAACCAGCAAAATGGGATCGGTAAGCTCGCCAGCATTAGACCATAGCACATTATTGCTAAAGATAGCAGCCGGGCTGTCGGTTAAACTTAATCCGTTGCTAAAACCCCAAACCGTGTTTTGCTGAATATTGGCGTTAACCACTGCTTCGGCAGAAATACCGATACCAACTACATTGCTCCTATGCATCTCGGTAAGATTGGGGTAGATAGAACTCTTGGTGAGGCTAATGCCAGCCAGGTTTTTCAGCACGATGCCTTTTGAGGGTTCGCGAACGCTGCTGCTGGTATTGCGGATACGCACATTACCAAGCGTAGGAGTAGTGCGTCCAAAGGGCATTCCATCACCTTCATAGTATATGCCAGTGCTGTAATCTTCCACATCCAGGCCATCAATCGTAGCCAAAATGTTGCCTTGCAGCTTAACGCCAAGGGTTTCGCTGCGAACGCTGCTGCTGGTGTTGCGGATGCGCACATTGCCAAGCGTGGCAGTTGTGGTGGTGCGGGTTTGGTTGTTGGAGAGCAATTCAAAGCCGTTTGTATAGCCTTCGATGGTATCACCAATGGCTTGAACACTACCCAGATTCACCAGTTTCAGGCCATAAGTGGCGCTACGAACGCTGCTGCTGGTATTGCGGATGCGCACATTGCCAAGCGTGGTGCTTGCTGAGATGCGGGTTGCGGTGCTATCGCCTTCAATATACATTCCTGTGCTGTAGTCGCTTATCTCCATATTGTTAATGGTGGATGCAATACTACCCAATATCGTTGCGCCAAAGGTAT
>JAVEUB010000172.1:0-6351 GCA_034005785.1 Cloacimonas sp. (SeqCode)
TCCGATCTGGTTCGCCACTTAGGGCTTCGATAAAAAAGCCTGTGTCGTCCGCCAAAGTTATCATTCTGGTGTGTTTAGCAGCTTCCAACGCCTTTTTCATGGCATTACCAGCAATGGTGTCACAATCTTCTTCGGTAGGGGTGAAGGCAGGTAATTCCTTCAGCAAGTGCAGCTTAAGCTCCAGCTTGGCAAGCAAAGCTTCCAGTTCTAATAGCTTGTCAGGATTATTGGACGCAATCAGGATTTCGGTGCTCATCTCAGCGATTTAGCCACTTCTTGATGCGTTGCATGATGTTTTTGTCCAGAAAACCTTCGGCAGTGGCAGTGATTCTTTGCATCAGTTCCAGCACGTTTCCTTCGCCGCTCCAGTTATCAGAGAGGATTTTGGGATCGATTTCGTTTAGCACCATGTTCAAACCCATTACTACCAATACCAGATCATCCACATGGCCTATAACCGGAACGAAATCAGGGATAATATCAAGTGGCATAATCACATAGGCAACTATTCCCGCAGCCATCAACTTCTGTTTACCAGGAACGCGCTTATCCACTGCCAAACGGCAAACCAAGATGAAGAAATCGGGTAATAAAAAGAGATATTCACCTACTTTTCCACCGATTGAGCCACCTTTATTATGCGTCCAGCCCTTGGCTTTGCGGCGCAAGTCCTCGTAGAATTTTAGCTTAGCGCCATCTACATCTACAATTTTTTCCTTGATCTTTTCCTGCTCTTCAGCAGGTATTTCCCGACCATTTAGTATATCATCATTCATCATATACCTCCGTTTACCATTATTTTAATCGCTTGAACTAACGTCAAGGAATATTTCAGGGAACTGAAAGCCCCCCTTGGAGCGATTTTGACTTAAAAATCTGCGCCAGAGAGCGTTGAAAAACCACACTATCTTTAGCAGCAGATTTTTGAGTTAAAACGCAGGCTACGCTACTTAGCAAAAAACGCGGGCAATGCTACCTTGTAAAAACTGCAAGCTACGCGCCTTGCGCAATCCGCGGTTTAACTCATATTTTTGCTGCCAAAGACATCCTGTTTTTCTGTAGAGTTTGTGGTGCAAAAATAGCAAGTCAAACACGCTCCAAGCGTGGTTCATGCAATCCGCGGTTTAACTCATATTTTTGCTGCCGAAGATATACTGTTTACTTATTAAAGTATGTGGTGCAAAAATAGCAAGTCAAACACGCTCCAAGCGTGGTTACCCCTTTGTTGCAGGCAAAGGAAAAGCGCCGGTTAACCCGACGCTTTCCACTGTACATATTATTTAGTTACATTAATCGCTGATTGCAGCAATAGCAGCAGCCAAACGGGCTATCGGTACACGGTAGGGAGAGCAGCTAACGTAGTTCATGCCAACCTGATGGCAGAATTCCACAGAGCTTGGCTCGCCACCATGTTCGCCACAGATACCTACTTTAAGGTCGGGACGGGTGATGCGGCCGCGTTCTGTTCCCATTTTCACCAATTGGCCAACTCCTTCGCGATCCAGAATTTGGAAGGGATCGTTTTTCAGCAGGTTTTTATTTAAGTAGATAGGTAGGAATGACCCGGCATCATCACGTGAGTAGCCAAAGGTCATTTGGGTAAGATCGTTGGTGCCAAAGCTGAAAAACTCAGCCCGGACAGCGATTTTATCAGCAACAAGGGCAGCACGGGGAATTTCAATCATGGTTCCAACTAAGTAATCCACCCGTTCTTTCTTTTCGGCAAACACTTTTTCGGCCACGCTGCGAATGATATCTTCCTGCATTTCAAATTCTGCGGCAGTACCAATCAACGGAATCATGATTTCTGGAAGCACATTAATGCCACGGGATTTCACTGCCAGAGCGGCTTCGATAATGGCACGTGCCTGCATTTCGGTAATTTCGGGATAGGTATTGCCAAGACGGCAGCCACGGTGACCAAGCATGGGATTGAATTCCCGCAGGGATTCCACACGTTGCTTCACTACTGCCAGGGTGAGGCCAAGTTCATTGGCAATTTCCTGCTGAGCTGCTTCCTCGTGAGGCACAAACTCATGCAAAGGCGGGTCTAAGAGGCGTACCGTTACGGGGAAACCATTCATGGCGGTAAAGATGCCTTCAAAGTCTGCCCGTTGAATAGGCAACAGCTTATCCAAAGCGAGGCGACGGCCTTTTTCATCATTCGCCAGAATCATTTCACGCATGGCTTTGATGCGGTCACCTTCGAAGAACATGTGTTCCGTGCGGCAAAGGCCAATGCCCTGTGCACCAAAATTGCGAGCTACAGCAGCATCCTTGGGGGTATCGGCATTAGTGCGGACTTTCATGCGGGTGTATTTATCTGCGAGTTGCATAATTGCCCCAAAATCTCCGCTGAGTTCCGGATCCTGAGTTTCTATCTTGCCTTCCAGAACCTTCCCTGTGGAGCCGTTAAGGGAAATCCAATCACCTTCTTTGTAAACTTTTCCGGGAACAGTCATGGTTCTGGCTTTGTAATCTATCACCAATGTTCCAGCCCCAGATACGCAGCATTTACCCATGCCACGGGCAACCACAGCAGCATGCGAAGTCATTCCGCCACGGGCTGTAAGGATGCCTTTGGCTACGTTCATGCCACGCAGGTCTTCTGGAGATGTTTCGATACGGACAAGAATAACCTTTTTGCCCGCTTCAGCCCAAGCTTCAGCGTCATCGGCAAAGAAAACGATCTGGCCGGTTGCGGCACCTGGAGAAGCCGGTAATCCGGAAGCAATAGCAACTGCTCCGGCAAGGCCTGCTTTAGTAAACACGGGGTGAAGTAACTCATCGAGTTTTCCTGGCTCAAGGCGCTTCAATGCGGTCTTTTCGTCAATCATACCTTCACGCAGCATGTCCATGGCGATTTTTACCATAGCCGCACCGGTGCGTTTGCCGTTACGAGTTTGCAGCATCCACAGCTTATTGTCCTGAATAGTGAATTCCACATCCTGCATATCTTTTGAATGCTGCTCAAGCTTTTGCTGGATGGCAAATAGCTCTTTATATACGACCGGCATGGCTTCTTCGAGGGAAGGATAATTTGCAGCGCGTTCTTCTTCGCTAACTTTTGCCAGCACAGCCCAACGCTGTGAACCGATTTTGGTGATTTGCTGCGGAGTACGGATTCCGGCTACTACGTCTTCACCCTGAGCATTGATCAAATATTCGCCGTTAAACAGATTTTCACCAGTTGCTGCATCGCGGGTGAAAGCCACGCCTGTGGCACTGGTTGTGCCCATATTTCCGAACACCATAGCCTGCACGTTTACAGCAGTACCCCAGTCATCCGGGATGTTATTAAGCTGGCGGTAGAACACTGCGCGGTCGTTATTCCAGCTATCGAACACGGCAAACACTGCACCCCATAGCTGATCCCAGGGGTTTTCAGGGAAGTCGTGGCCGGTATTGTCTTTCACAGCTTTCTTAAAGAGCGTCACTAATTCTTTTAGATCATTGGCACTTAGTTGCAGGTCGTTTTCCACGCCTCTGGTTTTTTTCATCTGATGGATGATTACCTCAAAGGGATCTTCTTCCTCTTTGGAAGTGGGTTTCAAGCCCAACACAACGTCGCCATACATCTGTACAAAGCGGCGATAGCTATCCCAGGCAAAACGTTCGTTGCCTGTTTTCTTGATGATACCTTGCACGGCAGAATCGTTCATACCAAGATTCAAAATAGTATCCATCATCCCAGGCATGGAAGCGCGTGAGCCAGAGCGCACAGAAACCAACAGGGGATTCTCGTTGGAACCAAATTGCATGCCCATGATGTTTTCCACATACTGCACAGCAGCTTTCACATCCTCGGTTAACAGGTCGCGCAGCTTAGCAGCGCCAAGTTCGTTATATTCGGTGCTGGCTTCGGCAGTGATGGTAAATCCGGGGGGTACCGGAACGCCAATAAGATTCATCTCGGCAAGGTTGGCACCCTTTCCACCGAGAAGGTTTTTCATATCTGCTTTCCCTTCGGCTTTTCCATTTCCGAACAGATAAACACGTTTAATTGCAGTCATTTATCCTCCATGATTGCTTTGTATCAAGATAATTTCCTATGCTATCCATACTCTTAGAGAGGGCAATTTTGTCAACAGCTTTCTTGAGTATTCAGGTGTTTGAGCCTATGGTAAGGGTAGAGGGTTGGAAGGTTGAACCACCCCCTGGAGCGAATTTGACTTAAAAATCTGCATGGGAGAGCAATGAAGATAATTCCACTAACTTTAGTAGCAGATTTTTGAGTTAAAACGCGGGCTACGCTACTTTGCAAAAAACGCGGGCTACGCTACTGTGCAAAAAGCGCGGGTTAGGCTACTATGCAATCCGCGGTTTAACTCATGTTTTTGCTGCCAAAGATATACTGTTTTTCTCTAAAGTATGTGGTGCAAAAATATAAGTCAAACACGCTCCAAGGGTGGTTCATGCAAACGAGCGAATTTGACTTAAAAATCTGCATGGGAGAGCAATGAAGATAATTCCACTAACTTTAGTAGCAGATTTTTGAGTTAAAACGCGGGCAGATCGGATTTGCAAAAAACTCGGGCTACGCTACTTTGCAATCCACGGTTTAACTCATATTTTTGCTACCGAAGATATACTGTTTTTCTGTAGAGTATGTGGTGCAAAAATATAAGTCAAACACGCTCCAAGGGTGGTTCATGCAAACCCTTAGAACCACGAGCTGTATGGTAGATGAAAGTGCTGGTTTCCCGTCTCCTGACAATGACATAATATGGAGTTGGCATACTACATTAGCATGCGCAAGTGGTTTCGCAACTATAAAAAACCTTGTTGCAACAGGGCAAAAGAGTTCGCATCCTACATTTAACATGCGCAGGTGGTTTCGCAAGGGAAACAGGTTACTTTATCTAACGAACAAAAAAAACTAGCCCTTACCAAGCAAATCGACGTTGATGATAAAAAAAGCTTTACAGATTTAGGCGTATCTGTAGAAACGTCTATTCGTGGTAAATCATGAAGTTTAAAAAAGTATAAAGCATCTAAGGAAAAGCTATGAAGAAGTTTCTACTCTTGCTCTTAGCCCTTGTTTGCATGGGATTTCTGGCAGCAAAGGTCGATCTGAATACGGCCACGCTGGAAGAACTTATGCAGTTACCGATAACACCGGAACAGGCCCGAGATATCTACGAATATCGTGAATATAACAACATATTCGCCAATATCTTTGAGCTGCGCAACATTCCTTCCATCGATCAGCCTACGTTGTTGCGTCTGCGTCCGCTAACTGTGGTTTCTCTTTATGTGGAAACAGACGACGTGGCGGTGCGGCGCGATGAAATACGCGATTTGATAGAACGGCTGGACAGTAATGAAGGCTCAGCCGAAGGAATGGCGGACGTTTGGGAAGATTATTTAATGACTCCTCAAAACGTGAACCGCATGCATTTCGATGATTTTTTTAGTTTGCCAAATGTGTCCGGTGTGGACGCAGTGGCTATCTTGAAACGTACTGCCCAAGGCGATACTATTGCCGATACGCGAGATCTACGCAGTTCTGCGGGATTATCACATTACGGCTATACAAACCTGCGCAGCTACGTGTATTACAAAGAACCTCCGGTAAAAAACCGCCTCTTGTGGGATGCGCAGTTGCAATATTACACGCGCTACTTTCAGGAAGGGCAATACGATATGTTGCATGAAAGCTTCTTGCGTAACGATTACAATGCCCTTGGAGTGGTGATTCCCCACCGTAAAGACCTTTCCTATTGGGGCTATTTTGGACTTGATAAGCTGGATCCGGACATCATGATGAAGCTACGCATGCGCTATGGCACCAACTATAAAGTGGGCATCATGAACTACTCTGCCAAAGGCGAAAACGGTTTACTAACCACGAATACCAAGGAGTTTATCAATGATTCCAAGTGGTTTGTAGGCTATGAAAATACGCAGCTACCAGGCTTTGATAATGCCCGTTTAAAAGTGTATCTGGGTAATTACCGAGCCACTTTTGGTGAAGGCTTGGTGATGGAAAATACCGATTATTACAGTGCGCGTAAGACAGGCTTTGGCTTCAGCAAAAGAATTTTGGGGTTAACGCCCGATCTATCCCGCACACAGGAATATGCGCTTAAAGGCGGCGCTGTGGAGTTTACCCATCCGCTGTTTGGCATAGCTGCTTTTGCCTCGCAGGATGATAAAGATGCGCTGGTGTATCTTAACCCCGATGGCAGCCTGGTGAAGCGTGATGATTTTGGCCATGATGTGTTTACCGATAGGGATAGCACTTCCGTTACTTATGGCCAGCAATACTTTGTGGATGCTAACAATGTACCGGTATTCTATTATGATAACGGCAACGCTGTAACAGCCGATAAAAACAAGATATTTAAC
>JAVEUB010000173.1:0-6345 GCA_034005785.1 Cloacimonas sp. (SeqCode)
TGGAAACAAATTTATAATCTATATCGCCCCTATGTGGATAAAGCCCGTTCTATTCAAGATATTGCTGAGATTGTGTATGAGATGATTGGCGATGTTAATGCCTCGCACACAGGGTTTTACCCGCGTCAGGAAGAAACAAACCCCAGCCAACCAACTGCTTACATTGGTGCAGAACTGGATTACGCAAATATTCTTCCCGAAGGCATCCGTCTGAGCCGGGTTTATCCAAACTCACGGCTTGGCGCTTTTTACAAACTGCAGGATGGAGCTGTTATCACCCATATTGACGATGTGAGAGTTACAGCTAAAGTTCCACTTGATTCCCTGTTAGCAGGTAAAATCGGCAAGCGGATAAACATTCGCTATCTGCAAGATGGAAAATCTGCCGGTGCCAGTATTACTGGCCTTAACTTCTCTGAAGCCAGTGATCTGCAATACAGTTATTCCTACGAGCAAAGCCGCAAGCTGGTGGACACCATGTCCCACGGTAGGCTTGGTTACATTCATATTCCTGCCATGGGAAACACTGATTGGACTACTTTTTATGCTGAGTTGTTCCGGGATAATTTCGATAAAGAAGCGTTGGTGATAGATGTGCGTGGCAATACTGGCGGCCATATTCACGACCAGATTATCTCGTTATTGCAAAAGAAACGCTATGCCTATTCTACCAGCCGCAATCTTAGCCGTAACATGCGAATGGAGCCGCGCAGAGCTTGGGACAAGCCAAGCATAGTGTTGGTGAACGAAGAATCCTTTAGTGATGGCGAGATTTTCCCCACGGTTTATCAGGAATTGAAGCTTGGCAAGGTTGTAGGCACTCCTTCCAGTGGAGCAGTAATCGGTACCTGGCAATACTATCTGATGGATGGATCTTCTATGCGCATGCCTGGTTCGGGCTGGTACAAGCTGGATGGAACCAATATGGAAGGCAACGGAGCAAAGCCCGATATCCTGGTAGAAAACCTACCCGAGGATGTTATCTCCGAACGTGATCCGCAGTTGGAACGTGCCGTAAAAGAACTGCTGAAAGAGCTTAAATAGTGAATCAAGTAGATATTACCAATTTAATCCTGCGGGCGAATGCTTTGGTAAAAACCAATTGGATTCATGCTGCCCATATCTTGGGCACCGCATTAGAAGAGCATCCGGATAACCTGCAAATTTTGCTTAATTTGGGCGAAATATATCTGGAACGCCAGCTTTTTGACAAAGCCCTCAGCTATTACCAAAAAGCTATTGCGATAAAGCCTGATGACCCGCATCTGCTATACATCATTGGCAACTGCTATTTCTCCGCTGGGGAATATCGCATCGCCAATACCTATTACAGCCGGGTAAGCCACCCCACGCCAGAAGTGCTTTATAACAAAGCGCTTAGTCTGGCTTTTCTGGGTTCGCACAAGGAAAGTATCGATGTGATCCAAGAGCTGATGAAGATACTGAGCGATAACCCCTTTATTCACTTTCTCTTAATTGAACAGCATGTCCGTATCCAGAATTACGAGCAAGCGCATCATATTATCAAACAGGCAGAAAAGAAATTTGGTAAACACAAGCAACTGCTGATCCTATCCGCTGTTGTAAGCAGCAAACGTGGTATCTGGCTAAAAGCCTATCATTGTTTCTCGGAATATGAAACCCTAACCCCCATAACCGGTGCAGATCACTTGATTGCCTACGCTCAAGCCGCTACTATGATAGGGCTGAACGACAAAGCAATAACTCTGCTAAATCGAGCTATCAAGATAAATCCTTATATCAGCAGTGTCTACGAAGAATTAGTCCGCCTCCAGCTTTATCTGGGAGATATTATGGGCGCGCGAGAAAGCATAAATAAAGCTAAGCGTCACATTGTCCGCTTCAATCCTACTCTAAAGCTCTTGCAAGACCGTGTTCGCAACGAAGATCTAAACAATTAATGATAAGCAACAGAGCGAATTGGACTTAAAACTACGGCTGTTATATTTTTACAAAGAGGAAAAGAGAAAAAGAGAAAATAAAGTATTGAGTGGAAACAGAGATGCTTTTCCAGTGTTTCACTGTTTCTACATGAAAATGAATGTGTCTCGATAGTTAGGCGCACTCAGTTAAACCCCTACAATACATACATATTTTTTTCATATTCCGTAGCGAAAACGCAGTTTTCATTGTTGTTTCTCTGTGGTAAAGAAATATTGTAATGTATATCTATACTTACAGTTACGCAGTAGTAATATTGTGCCAAGTCTCCTTTCCTCTTTTCCTCTTTTCCTCTTTGTAAAACACCTATACACAATAGCTTCATGAAACAAGCACAATTATGCTTCCGGTGGTCAATGAAAACCGCATATAGTCCTATCAACGAATTTCTCTTCACTATTTTTCCGCAAACTCCAATAAGGCAGCCAGACAGTTTTGTGGAATGGCACAGATGATGCAGCCCGAGCCTACGTCAGCGGTGTATATCTTAGCCGTTTGCAATATGGCAATAAGAGAATTTCCCATAAAATGATGCTGATGAAATAGAGTAGTAAGGTGGAAAAGTGAAAAAGTGTAACACTCCACAATTATTGAAGGCTTTAGCATTGTTTGGAAATTGAACAATCATAGTAGCCATATATCGTGCCAATCTATTACTGGGTTTCACCCTTCCATTTTTCCACTTTGCCACTTTCCCACTTTTCCACCCTTCTAATTTTCCACTTTCTGCATAAGCCTCAAGTTTGATATTGACAAATATCTCATCATGTTAGGAGATGGAGTATGGAATTATAGCCCCTGTAAATAAAAGAATATATGTTAGAATTTTAGAGGAAATCAATGCAAAAAACTTACATTGTCGGCCATAGAAATCCCGATACTGATTCAGTTTGTGCACCGTTTTGTTATGCTTGGCTTAAGAAACAGCTTTTTCCAGATGAGCATTTTGTGGCAGGTGTGTTGGGAAGTTTGAATCCCCAAACTGAGTTTATCTTTGACCAATTGGAGATCGAACCGCCTGCTTTGCTGCGAGATGTGTATCCCAAAGCAGAAGATATTATGCTGAAGACCATCTTTACAGTGAACGAAAATGATCCTGTAGGCCTTGCTACTAAGTTAGTAGACGAGCACAAGATCAGAACTATTCCCGTGCTGGATGATGAGGGAAACTACGCTGGCTTAATAACTGTGATGGGCTTAGCCCAGTATTTTATGCCCAAACCCTATGCTGAACGCCCTATTTATACGCTGAGACCGGAGAATTTTATTCAGGTGATTCCCGGATGCTATCTAAAACATGGTGCTACCGCAGAGATTGAAACTCAGATGATGGTGGGAGCAATGGCGTTCAACACCTTTATCCTCCGCTTGCAGCAAAGCATGGAAGATACCAAGCATACTCATCCACTACTAATTGTGGGTAATAGACCAGATATAATCGAGTACTCCCTAAAGCAAAAGTTTCCGGTATTGATCCTGACAGGAATGAGCCATGAAGACTGCGAAAAGCTTGATACCAAGGGCTTTGAAGGCTGGATTTACATTTCGGATGTTGATACTGCTGAAACAATTCGCTTGTTGCGTACCAGTATTCCTGTGAAGGCTATCGCAAATACTGGGCAGCCTACCCTGAAAGCAACTGATAGCCTTACAGAGATCAAGAAAAAGCTGATGAAGCTGGATCATCATGGGCTTGCCGTATTAGATGGTAAAAAACTGTTGGGGCTGGTTAGCAGTTCCTGCCTGATTGATCCTCCCAAGCATAAGGTTATTATGGTCGATCACAATGAAGCTGCCCAATCCGTCGAGGGCATTGAACAGGCAGAGGTTATCGAGATTCTGGATCATCACCGCCTGGGTGCAATTCGTACTACTAATCCCATATATGTGTATGCCCGCCCCTTGGGCAGCAGTTGCACTATTGTACATAAGCACTTCATTAGCAGCGGCATACAACCTCCTCCCCACATTGCTGCTCTGCTTCTTTCCGGTATTTTGTCCGATACAATTATTCTCCGCTCACCAACCACTACTCCAGACGATATCAGTGCGGCAACAGAACTTGCTGAGTTGGCTAAGCTGAACCTGCAGGAATGGGGAACAGATATATTCCGTCATGCGGCTTCGTTATCTTCTGCTAATCCGGATTTAGCTATTACTGCAGATTTCAAAATCTACACTGAGCACGATTACCGGGTTGGTATTGCCCAGATGGAAGTTATTACCCTGAACGATCTTGTTAGCGTGGAGAACGACTATCTGGAAGCCCTGAACCGCACCAAGCAAAAATTTGCGCTGGATTGGGCAATGCTGATGATTACCGATATCATAGGCGAGGAAAGCATCCTGCTATGCACAGAATTCCCTCTGGCTGATAACCTTATCTACCACCGGTTAGATGATTTCACTTTCCACCTTCCGGCTGTGCTTTCGCGTAAAAAACAGTTATTGCCAGAGATATTGCATATTCTGGGTAAGTGAGAGCCTTCGGCAGTGAGATGCTTCGCAGGTGAGAGTGCTTCGCACAAGTGAGGGCAAAAGCAGGTGAGTTTTCCCTGCTGCTAACAATTCTATGCCAAACTCAAAATACAGTATGGCCAGCTTGTAACATAGCAACCTCGTTTTAGCCCCTATAAATTGCTGATCATGGTGTAAGAATATAGTTAGCAAACTACTACACACCAAAACATAAGTCACAATCGATCCAAGGCAACTTCTCACTTGCGTAGCATCTCACTTGCGTAGCATCTCACTTGCATAGCATCTCACCGCCGAAGGCTCTCACTCATTTTTAAAAAAGCGGGAATTGCTTCCCGCCTTTTGTATATTAGTATTGTTTAGCTATTAGTTTAGTGATGTTTATGCGTGGCTTCTTCGGTAACCTGACCGTTGTAAACTGAGCGTTTGAAATAGTGTGTATGCAGCAGTTTGTGAGCCAGAGGAGAATTAGGTGCACCCAGGAAACGTTCATATATACGCGCTACTTCAGGGTTTTGATGAGACTTACGCACAGGAAGGCTTCGGTCTTCTTCATAAAGGCTAAGTCCTCTACGTGCACGGGATGCCATATCGTTTCCGTAGGGCTGTCCACCGCCACCAACGCAACCACCGGGGCAAGCCATAATTTCTACGAAATGCCAGGGGGGTTCGCCCGTGGTTGCAAGACCTTCACGTATTTTATCCATTACTTTTCGGGCATTGGATAGGCCATGGGCAACTGCTACACGCAGATCGCCAAAGCCAGGAATATTGATGGTGGCTTCTTTTACGCCTTCAAGTCCGCGAACGGCTTGGATGTCAATAGCTTCCAGCTCTTGGCCAGTTACCAGAGTGTAGCCCGAACGAATAGCAGCTTCCATCACACCGCCTGTGGCACCAAAAATGGTTCCGGCACCAGTGTAGAAGCTCATGCCTTCATCGGCATCTTCTTCTTTTATGTTCTTGAAATCAACACCCGCTTCTTTGATCATGCGGATAAATTCGCGGGTGGTAAGTACGAAATCGGTATCCTGGAATCCACTGTCGTGCAATTCGGGACGACGGGCTTCGAACTTCTTGGCTGTGCAGGGCATAATAGCAACAGAAACTATCTTGGCAGGATCAATTTTGCGTTCCTGGGCATAATAGGTTTTGCTAAGCACACCAAACATACTCATCGGAGATTTGGCGGTGGAAATGCAATCTGCCAGATCAGGATAGTAGGTTTCCATAAACTTGATCCAACCTGGTGAGCAGGAAGTAACTAAGGGGAGTTTGCCACCCGTTGTTAAACGAGTAACAAGCTCTGTACCTTCTTCCATAATGGTAAGATCAGCCGTGAAATTGGTGTCCATGATGGAATCGAAACCAATCTTACGCAGCGCAGCATACATCTTTTTGGCGGTAACGCTGCCAAAAGGCATGCCAAATTCTTCACCCAAAGACACACGAATGGACGGAGCTTCCTGTACCACTACATGTTTTTCGGGATCAAGAATAGCTTCCCACACAGCATCCACTTCGCTTCTTTCGCGCAGTGCACCAGTTGGACAATACACTGTACACTGTCCGCAATTTACGCAAGGGCTATTGGCCATTCCATTGCTAAAAGCGGTATCCACATGCGAATCGATACCTCTATCTGCCATAGTGAGTGCATAAACGGTTTGCACTTCGTTGCATACTGTGATGCAGCGTCCGCAGGCAATACACTTATTCACATCACGGATGATGGAAAGGCTGGTATTATCCACAGGTTGCTTCACCAGGATGCAAGGTAACGCGTCCATATCTACACCCAGGTTATTGGAAAGGGTTTGCAATTCGCATTTGTTGTTGGCAACACAAGTGGGGCAAACAACATCGTGATTGGATAGAATTAGTTCCACCACTGTTTTACGGTAG
>JAVEUB010000174.1:0-6337 GCA_034005785.1 Cloacimonas sp. (SeqCode)
AAAAAAGATTAAACAAAGAGTAAAGGAGTAAAGGAGTAATTCAGTTTTCTACTCAGCGCAGCGTAATTCTTAAATCATGATAATCATGATAATCCGCGTCATCTGCGTTCTATCCTTCTGCAATTCTGCGCTGTTTTGTCTATGTATTGAAATTCAGTTGATGAAATCAGAAAAAAAACCTTGTCCAAAAAGACAGGTTTAAAACTATGGTATTCTTTAGAAGAAATTTGATCCAATGTGGAGGATAGAAATGCTCGAGGACCTTAGAAAGAAACAGAAACTAATTACTTTACTTATAGCGATTGTCTTCATCCTGGGGATGGGTGCAATGGGCTTGGGTGGTTTGTTTGACACGATGTTTGCGAAAAATTATCTTGGTAAAGTGAACGGTAAAAAGATCACTTTAGAGATGTATCAACAAAAGATACAAGAAGTTACTCAACGTTATGCGGAAATGTACAAAGATCAACCCATGGATGATAACACGCGCAAAGGCTTGGAAAATCAAGCCTGGCAAGCGCTTGTGGATGATATTATCTGGGAACAGATGATCAAAAAGAACAAGATAAAAGTTACCGAAGATGATATCTTAACGGAGATGCAAAACAATCCTCCGCAAGAACTGATGCAAAATCAATCTTTGCAAACTAACGGCATCTTCGACAAAAGCAAGTATCTTAGTGCCCTGAAAAATAATCCTGAGTTCTTTGTGATGATGGAAGATTATGTACGCAGCGTCCTTCCCCGGCAAAAACTACAGGAAAAGATCAAAGCCAAATCTGGCATCACTGCTGACAGCCTGAAAGCTGATTATGCCAAAGAAAACGATACTGTAACAGGGAAGTTTGTTTGGTTCGATTACAATCTTTCCCAGCCTGTTACCGTTACCGATGCTGAAATTAAAGCTTATTACAACAAAAATAAAGAAACCGAATTCAAGAAAGGCCCTGCTTCGCGCATTAAATATCTTGTTTTCGAAGAAAAGCCTTCGGATAAAGACTTTGCAGGAGTCAAGAAGAGCATAGATGAATTGTACAACCGGTTAATGAAGGGCGAAAACTTTGCCGCATTAGCCTCTGAATTCTCTGAAGATCCTGGTTCCAAAGATAATGGCGGTTCCTTAGGCGAATTTGGTAAGGGCCAAATGGTTCCTGAGTTCGAAAAAGCTGCTTTTTCACAGCCAGTAGGTGCGATCTCCAAACCAGTTAAGACAAGTTTTGGCTGGCATATCATTCGCACCGATAGTATTGGAGTTGCAGGCCCTGAAGGACCCAAAGTTAAAGCCAGCCACATTTTGCTGATGGTGAAAGCCTCTAATGAAACCAAAGAAAAACTGGTTTCCGATGCTGAAAAAGCTGCCAAGTTGATAAATAAACAGGGAATTGACAAAGCTGCAAAAGAGCTGAAAATGGAAGCCACTGATAGCGATTGGGTGGCACATGATCAGGATTACATACCTGGCGTGGGAAACCTCTCTCCGCTTGTTCAGTTCATGCGCAAGGGCAAAGAAAAGGCAGTTTCTGATTTACTTACAGACCAGCAAAACCGCCGCATAATCGCTCAACTGCTTGATAACAAAAAGACCTACTACGAAGATTATGAAAAGATTAAGCTGCGGATTAAGTTCCAGCTCGAGAAAGAGAAAAAAGTTGCCAACATCAAGGTGAAAGCCGAAGAATTTGTAGCTAAACATCCTTCGGGGGATTTCTTCAGTGCAGCCGTGGCCGAAGGATGGAAAGTAATGGATCTTCCTTTGCACAAGAAGGGTTCAAACATTCCTAACGTAGGCACCTCCGAAGAATTTACCGCAGCAGCCTTGAAGCTGGCAGCTGGCCAAACCTCTGGTCTTGTGAACACCAAGGAAGGTAGCTTTATTATTTCTGCCAGCGAACGTAAGAAACCTGATTTTCGCGCATTCAGTAAGGACAAAGATGGTCAGGAAACCATTCGCAAACGTTTGGAAGATGCCGCTTGGAACCGCTGGTACGATGCCACCAAGAAAGCAGCCAAGATTATAGATAACCGATCTAAATTTGGAATGTAATAAAAAAATATGAGCAAGCTAATGACAGGCGTTAGCGGTGTTAGGGGTGTCTTTGCAGACACCCTTAACCCTATTATAGTGCAAAAATACGTAGCCCGTTTTGGAGAGTTTCAGAAAGCCAACCATCCCATGATTAGCCCCAGAATAATTGTGGGACGTGATTCACGCACCACTGGAGAAGCCATGTTGCACAGCATCATTGCTGCACTAATCAGCGTTGGGTGCGATGTTACTGATCTGGGTATTGTGTCCACTCCCACTGTTCTTTTGGCGGTTGAAGATGCTGAAGCCTTGGGTGGAATATCAATAACTGCTTCTCACAATCCCCCTCAGTGGAATGCCATGAAGTTCGTGGATGCGGATGGGATGTTTCTTGCAGCGGACAAAGCTGCTGCTTTCCTGGGCATAATAGAACAACCGATTACTTGGTCACCCTGGGATGCAATTGGTCATTTAGATATCGATAACGAGGCCATAGAGCGCCATATTGCGAAGGTTTTGGCAATTCCTTATTTGGATGTTGACCAGATCAAAGCACGTCAATTGAAGGTGGTTGTTGATTCCGTAAACGGAGCAGGTGGGCTGATTTCACCCTTGTTGCTTAAGCAACTTGGCTGTACGGTGTATGAGATTAATTCTAAGCCAACCGGTATCTTTGCTCATCCAGCTGAGCCTTTGAACGAAAATCTTGCTCAATTGGAAGAAGCTGTAACCTTTTACAAAGCTGATCTTGGTTTCGCTACTGATCCTGATGTGGACAGGCTTTCCATTGTGTCTGAACAAGGCAAATGCATCGGCGAAGAGCTTAGCGTAGCTTTGGCGGAACTGTTTGTACTGCCTAAAAAAATTGGCGACGTAGTAGTAAATTTAAGCACTTCCATGTTGTCCGATGATATTGCTGCCCGTTTTGGCTGCAAAGTGCATCGTACACGAGTGGGTGAGATCAATGTGGGCAAGAAAATGCAGGAACTACGTTCACCTATAGGCGGAGAGGGGAATGGTGGAATTATATGTCCTGAAGTGCATTACACCCGTGATGCTATGGCAGGCATGGCGTTGATTCTGGCATTGATAGCCGAAAGCGGAAAAAGCGTTTCCCAGCTTGTAGATAGCCTTCCTAAGTACTATTTTGCCAAGGACAAGGTAAGTTTCGAAGCTGCCCAGATGGATGCTGTGATGGCTGCAGTTCCAGGGCTTTTTGATAATTACATACTCGACACGCAAGATGGCATCAAAGCCGTTGCTGATAAACACTGGATTCATATCCGTAAATCTGGCACAGAACCGATTATCCGCATCTATGTGGAAAGCGAAAGTGCGGAGAAATCGCGTAAGATTTGCGATGAAGTAATTAAAAAACTGAAAGAGAAAGTGTAGGCGTGCTGGCGTTTGCACAAGAGCCAATCTGACTTAATAATCTGCGTTGGAGAGTGTTGAAAAAAAACCGCAATAACTTCAGCAGCAGATTTTTTTTAAGTTAACCCGACTTTACCACCCCTTAGGCAAAAACAGGTATTTTCAGACATATTTGGCTGTTTTGCAGTAGGGCAATGGTTTGAAACGTAGCATCTTAAAGTGTTGTTATTGAGTGCTGTAGCCCATAATTTTGATTACATATAATGTCTTATTGCATCAAGTAAAAGGCCTAAATCGCAAATGTTGTCCCCCACAGATTGATATTAGTTCTTGACAGATTTTAGGGCTAGTTTAGGCTTGGCTCATGTTTATTAAAAAAGTTATCAAAACCTATAAGAGTACCGGTAAATCATATACCGAATATCGCTTTGTGCGTGGATATCGCACCAGTGTTGGGCCACGGCATCAGACCTTGCTAACGGTCAGGGATATACCCTTACCGGAAACGCAGTGGAAGCTGCTGGCCGATACTTTGGATGCCTTGCTCAATCTTGAGGTTGTCTTGTTCGTAGATGAATCAGTTTTAGCGCTGGCCAAACATTACTGTAATCTGATTCGTGCCAGGAATCCGGAGTTCGGTGATAAAGGAAATCAGAATGGCCATTCCGATAAGTCAAAAGAGCTGATCTATCAAGATTCGGTACAGATTTTTAATGATCGTTCTTTTGGCCCGGAGTACATAGCTTCCTCGATGTACAAGAAACTTGATTTGGATGCGTTGTTCACTAAGCTTGGCTATCCGGAACGGCAGAGAAAGTTGATTAGTCTATCGATTATGGGAAGGCTTGTGGCTCCGGGTAGCGAAAACTCAACCAGGCTTTGGGCAAAAGAACTCAGTGCCATTGACGAACTCATTGATTGCGATCTCAGCCGGCTGGGACATAACTCATTATATCGGATTAGCGATACAATTTACAAGCACAAAGATGAGATTGAGACATATCTTTGCCAGCAGGAGCGTAGTATCTTCAACCTCCAGGAAAGCCTTTGCCTATATGACCTGACGAATACTTTTCTGGAAGGCAGCGGTGCCTCAATCCCCAAAGCCAGTTTTGGGCGTTCCAAAGAGAAGCGACGGGACTGCCGTTTGTTAACTTTGGGTATGGTGGTGGACGAGCTTGGTTTTTGCAAGAAGAGCAATATTCTGGAGGGCTCTGTCAGCGAGCCAAATACGCTCAAAGAGATGATTGATACCCTATCAGCTAATTTAGATCAAAATAGCCACCCCATCATTGTCATGGATGCTGGAATAGCCAAAAAGGAGAATCTGCAATACCTCAGAGATGCTGGCTATCATTATCTCTGTGTATCCAGAAACAGCCCCTTGCCACTCGACAAAGTTAGCCCAGAGCGCTTGATTGAGGTACACAGGGATAAGCACAATCTTGTTGAAGCTCAGGTGTTTGAAGATGGGCATGAACTGCTGCTATACTGCCACAGCCAAAAGATGGAAAGCAAGGAAAGAGCCATGCAAGATAGCTACGGCAAACGCTTTGAGGACGATCTGGGAAAGATCATTGCTAGCCTCACTAAGAAATACAGCAACAAAGACTATGGGAAGATCATGCAGCGGATCGGGAGAATCAAAGAGCGCTACTCTTCAATTGGTCGTTTTTATCACATAGATGTATTCGAAGAGGGTGGCAAAGTAAACGCCATTGAGTACCACAAAGTGAAGTTAGAAGTGGAAGAAGACCGTTTCTCTGGATCATATTGGCTACGCACCAGCTATAAGGACTGGGATGAAAAACAGATTTGGCAGACCTACATGATGCTGAATCGAATCGAGGCTGCATTCCGGAGCCTGAAACACGAATTGGCCTTTCGCCCTATTTTTCACAGCACTGGAAACCGGGCAGATGCACATATCTTCATAGCTGTATTGGCATATCATCTGCTAAACGCTATTGGCCTGAAACTACGCCAAGAGGGAATACATGACTCCTGGAATACCGTTCGAAACATGATGTCCACCCATAGGCGGGTTAGCTTCTCAGGGCTAACAGACAAAAATACGATTGTTACACAGCGCATTACTACCTCCGCTGAAGCATTCCATCTCAAAATCTACAAAGCGCTAAATATGAGCCCCAATCCAACTCTAAAAGCTACAAGAAATCGAAAAATGTAGTCCCCACGAAAATTCTATATCCTTGTAGGACAGGCTTATAACTATCAAATGTGGTAAAGTTGGGTTAAAACGAAGGCTATGAGATAACTGGACATTTAGGCTATGAGCCTGCTACGAGATAATTGGACAATTATGCTATGATACTTGGCAATCCACGGTTTAACTCATATATTGCCGAAAGCTGTTGTGACAATTGAAGATAGAAGATAGAAGATAGATGGTGGAACTGATAGCACATTTGGCAAAAATGTAAGTCAAAACACGCTCCAGAGGTGGTGTTTGTGAGTAACACTTGCTTACGACTTTGTTCTAAACGTAAACTGTACCACATGTAGTCTTCCTGATGTTAGTTAAGCTTGAATTCGGGTGGGGGAAAACTTTCAGAACAGCGAGTCGTAAGGAAGCTGACAGGATTATTCTTGGAGGTTAATCATTCTGGAGCAGTTATAGCAGAAACCGGACAACCTTCAAAATCATCATTATTACCATTTAAACAGATTCCGCAATTTATGCACAGGGCAGGGTCTATAACAGCTTTGCCGTTAACCATGGTTATAGCGTTAACCGGGCAATTGGATACACAAAGCTTGCAGCCGATACATTTATCAGCATCCACTTTATGTGCTTTGGGTGTGGGCGTGATGGCGTTCTGGCGTGTTGACGTGATGGTGTGTTGACGTGATGGCGTGTTGGCGTTCTGGGGTGTGGGCGTGATGGTATTTTCTGTGCTTTCGGTGTTCTCGGTG
>JAVEUB010000175.1:0-6323 GCA_034005785.1 Cloacimonas sp. (SeqCode)
ATCACCGCGGCAGCACCACCCATGTCGTTTTTCATGTTCACCATGCCTTGCGGGGTTTTGAGGCAGTAACCACCGCTATCATAGGTAAGGCCTTTCCCCACCAAGGCAATTAGTTCTTGCCGTTTGTCGGGATTGCCGTTATAGCGCATAATAATCAGCTTAGGCTCGCGCACAGAACCGCGCCCCACCGCCAAAAAAGCATCCATCTTCATACGTTTAAGTTTGTCCAGGGAATACACTTCGATGGGGATACCATATAGCAGTGCCTGGCGTTTGGCGGTTTCGGCCAAGGCTTCGGGAGTTAGCACATTGGCAGGTTCGTTTACCATATCCCGCGCCAGAATCGTGGCTTCGGCATAAATTCTGCCTTCCATGATCCCGCGGTTCAGGTGCCTGGTATTCTTGGTGTTCAGCACGTAATGCAGCGATTCAAGGCTTTCTTTGGGTTTATCGGCACTTAGATACTTAGCGAAATTGTACGATACCAGAAGGGCTACCTCGCTTAGGATGTGCCCAAAAGCTACATCGTTAACCGGAGAGATAAACCCGGGAAACAGGTAAATCTGCTTGGCACTCAGCTTTTTGGCTAAGCGCAATGCGGCAGCGAATAAATGGCGCAGTTTTTCGTTGTTTAAGGCATCTTTATCGCCTGCGCCAAGTAAAATAATGTTTTGTTTGCGCTTGCCCAGGACAAGGCAGAAACTCTTCAAGCTGGCATAGCCGAAATCGAATTCCTCACCTTTAAGAAAGGACTCGGTAGCGCTAACTAACTCTGGAGAGAGGTATTCGATACTATCTACTGATTTGCCTTCTTCCTGCATCAGAATCAGGGTATCCATGTGCTCGGGAAACTTACGGATCACATCAATCTTCATGGGTTCTCCTTTTTTATATCACTATTTTCTTGTTATCAAAAATCATCGGTTAAGCTTAGGTAATAAAGAGGTTTAGAGATATTCACGAAGTCGCTTTGCCAAGCTATATCAAACTTCAGCACAAAATAGCCCAGATTGAAGCGCGGACCAAAACCATAACCCAGCTTGATGGATTCCAATTTGCCGTCCTTGATACCTCTGAAAGCCTGGTTATCGTCCCACACGCTCCCCGCATCGGCAAACACGCTGCCCCTGATTCCACCAAAAGCAAGGGGTATCGGAAAAGCCATGGCGATGTAATCAAAGAAAGGAAAACGCAGTTCCAAACTGGTTAACGCCTTCTTATAACCTTCCAAATCATACTCCAGAGCGCGCACTCCGTAATATCCCCCCAGGCTGAAACGCTCCGGAGTTTTACCGGTGCTGATGCCTCCATTCAGGCGAAAAGCTACGCTATAACGTTTGCTAAACAAAGAATATGTGCGGAAATCCAGATAGTTGGTTAAATAATCCATCTCTTTGGCAGCAAAACTCTTGCGAATGTGATAGATTGAACGCCAACCAACCAAGGGGCCTGTGGAGCCAGAAAGGGAATTATCGTGCACAAGGGTAAGCCCCGGAGCATAAACGGTATCTTTGTAGTTATAAACATCTCTGATCCAGGTTTCGCTTTCCACATTCTCTGGTGGAAGATAATCCCAGGCACGTTCCGCACGGTATAGGCTGTTATCGAATTCTACTCTTAGAAAGCGGCTAAAGGGATAACGATATACCAGATAAAAGCCTGTGTCCTGCATGCGATAACGCAAATAAGCGTCCTGCCCCTGCAAAGGCTCGCGGTATAACGTTTCATCAAACATGTTATACACGCCAACGCCATAATCAGCGCGTTGTTTTAAGTAAATGTAAGAAAGTAAAAGGTTGGATTCCTTTAGCTTGCCCGAAATCCCCAAACTGATGCCAATCCCATGATTGCCCATTAAATCTGCCAGACCAAGATCCACACTGCCAAAGGTGCCACTGGAGGAGGAATATGCCATCCCACCCCATAAATGTTCCAGGGCAAATCTGGCTTTCATGGGCTTAACAATGGGGATGCTGGCTACGCTATCGGGCTTATCGTCCCAAGCGTAATCTGGAAACAGCCTAAGTGAATCCTCATAAGTATATTCAAAATCCCTTACCAGGGGACGTCGGGGATTGGGATAACGCTGTGGATTGGTTCGCTTCCGTTCGGCACGGCTGCGTTTGCCATAATAATCCAGACGCCCCAAATCAATGGTTGCCAGCAGGTCTTCTGCTCGCTTAAAGCTTTTGGGGGCATGCCCTGCTGCATAGCTAAGCTTGCCCAAGGGGTTGTCATCAAAATAAATATCCCAGGCTCCATCAAAGTAATTTGCCATCAGCAGATAGGCATCATCGCTGGATAAATCGCCGGAAATAACTCCTGAAACTGTTTTATCCAGTTCGGCGCGGTTGCCTGTAGCAAGGTCTATAATTTCAAAATTGCTTACCTTGTCCTTATTGGAAATGAATACAAGCTTCTTGCCTTTTTCAGCCCAAAAAGGATGGGTGCAATTGTAATCTTCAGCGGTAATTTGCTTAAGCTCTTGCGTGGCAAGATTAATGGTGAATACATCCGTGCTGAGATCGGAAAATAAGCCGTAACGGGGAGTGGGGGTATTGATCCTGCGTTCAGAATCGAAAGCTACTTCCTGTCCATCTGGTGAAAAGCGGGGATTGGCTTCGTTGTAACAATCATCGGTTAAGCGTGTAAGTTCTTTTGAATCAATGTTATAAAGGTACAGATCGGCTTGTACGCCATTAAGCGCAGCAAATGCCAATTGCTTGCCATCGGGGGAAACATCTACTTCATAAATGGCGCTAAGCTCATCAAAAGCAAGGGTTTGAACTATCTTTTCCCGGTTCACATCCAAGATTTGAATCCTATCACCCGCGGCTGTTTTCACCGAAAAAGCTATCCGCTTATTATCGGGAAACCAGCTAAGAGTGGAGCGCATGTAATAAAATTCTTCGGCTTTAGCGCTGCTTTCTCCCTGCAATATCTTTTTTGGCTTATCCAGCCCTTGCGTTCCAGCCATCCAAATGCTATAGCGGGCACCTGCATTGGAGTAATAAACATAGTGCGTGCCATCGGGAGAAAAGCGCGGGGAAAAATTGAAGTAAGAGCCATTTTTCTGGTGAAAAGTGCGCTGCTCAAAGCTTTCCTTGGGGATGCTATGGTTGCTTATCATGGGGAAATAGTCCCGTTTTAACTGATAGTTCCAGCGGGATTCCAGATCTAAAAATTCCATACCGAACACTTTTTTGGTTGCATCGTCCAGGTTGGTGGAATTGCGCAGGGCAAAGAAGTATTCCGGCACTTTCTCGCGTCCCCAGGTATTGGCAATATAGCTTAAAAAGCTCTCGCCCAAGCGGTAAGCAAGGTAGCCATCAATATTTTGGAGGCTGCTTATCTTGTCGTTGATTACCATATCCATCAGGAACATATTATTATAATCATCTTCTCCGCCAATGGAAAGATATTCCGGCAAACCTTCCGAAAACCAGAAGGGGAAAGAGGTAGGCCGCAAGGATGTGAAGGTGCTGATAAAGCGATCGTCCATAGCATTAATATAAGCGTGCGTAAGTTCGTGCGCCAAGACCTCTTCCAGCGCTGCATAACTGCCTTCAAAGGGAATCGCCACACGGTTTCGCAAGCCTTCGGTAAAACCTCCGATCCCTTCGCTAAGCAGCGGATAAATGATATTGGTAGTCTGAAATTCTGTTTTCGAGCCGTAAAAGATGATGGGAATCCTGCTAAGAATGGGAATCTTGAATTCCGCTTTGATGTAGTAATAGATATCTTCGGACATCAGAGCTGCAGTTTTGCCAAAATCATCCTCTCCCTTGGGGAAATAGATATCGAAATGCATGGTCTGGATGGTTGACCATTCCGGAGGAACAGTATTAACCTTATTCTGGCCGAACGATAGTGCAGTTAAGATGCTCGTTAGGCTTAGTAGTACGGTGATAAATAGAAGAGTCTTTTTCATAATAATCCTAAAAAATGCTGAATTTCACGTATTTCTTGGGGTTAGCCTTGATATCCTTTAGTAGTATCTCCAAGTTCTGTATCGAACTACTAAGCTTTTCATACAATTGTTTATCATTCAGCAGTTTCCCTGCTGTTCCAGTTTCGGTGTTCAGGGTAGCGGCTGTATGGTTCAAGTTCGTAGTTAAGCTCTGCAGGCTGTCCAGAGTGCCGCTTAATTTAGCCAGCATAGCGGGGCTTTGGGCAATGCTGGTTTTTAGTGGCTCACGGTTTTCGCTTAAGGCTTCATTCAGCGAAACGGTAAGCCTATCCACCTTGCTAAGGGTGAGGCTCAGATCGCCTTTGATATCCTTAACCATTTGCCCTGCATCGGTAACAGCGTTATCAGCATTACCCACCAGGTTATTAGTGCGCGCTAAGATTCCATCCGGCTCCCTAAGCATACTGATAGCCGAGTTTAGTTCTGCCAGCGTTTCCGACGCTTTACTGATCACATTCATGATTCCGTCCGGTGAGGTTCCTTGCTGCACCAAGTTTGTATTCAGCCAGTTTTGCCCCTCACCCTGAGAGATCATCATTGCCTTGCCACCCATCAAACTGCTGTCCGAAACGATAAAGCGACTGCCTTCTTTCAGCTTGATGCCGCGGTCTATTTTAACGATAGTTTCTATAGCTTCGCCACTGGCTTTTATACTTTTAACCCTGCCTACTTCCATGCCCCGGAACATCACTTTATCACCAATTTCCAGCCCCATTACATCGCTGAAGGCTACTTTTAGTTCATAGCTGGAACCCATTGCCAGGTGATTGGTGAGCCACAAATAGCCCAGTATCAGAATCAGGGTGATTACGATTGTCCAGATACCGGTTTTAATCTGGATGCGGCGGATTTGGGGGTAAAACTTCTTCATAATACCAATCAAGTTTTCAATTTTTTCTTTTCTGCGGCTGGAAATAGCACGTTATTCAGGATTAGGCGGTAGCCGGGAGAGTTTTTATAGAGATCCAAGATCGTCTCTGGATCGCCTACTTTATGTTGATAATCCTCCGGATCATGCCCGCCATAAAAGGTAAAAGTCCCTTTACCAATATTGCCGTGAATGTATTTAACTTCATTCTGACCAGGCACTTCTGCCAGGATTATAACGCTTTTTTTCACCTTGTCTTTAAAGAACGAGGTGGTCTGCCCCAAAAAACCATCGATAATATTGGTATGGCATTGGGTAAGCATCGTGGGCACGGGATCGTATTTTGCCGAGAAATCGAAGAGCTGGAAGTAATCTGCTTCTGCTCCCCTTAAACGCGAATAATCGCTGGCATCGATATCGGAAAACTCGTATTCGTAGGGGTTTGAACGCAGGGTGAAATTCTCGAAGGCAAACGTGCGGCTGAAATCCAGCTTTTTCTGATACTGCGGATCAATGCCATCACCATCGATAGCGCTATCTACAATATCCACATTTCCCGCGGCTAAAGCAATATCATAGGTGTCCGTGGCAGCACACATGGCAAACATGAATCCGCCTCCAACTACAAAATCGCGGATTTTCTCTGCCACGGCATGTTTAAGCTGCCAAACCTTGTTATAGCCAAGTTTAGCTGCCATTGCTTCATTCACTTTTATATCGTTTTGGTACCAGGGCGAATTGCGATAGGAACCATAAAACTTGCCATATTGCCCCGTAAAATCTTCATGATGCAGGTGCAGCCAGTCATACTCATTCAGCTTGCCTTCCATCACTTCTTCATCCCACAAGCGGTCGTATTCTATCTCCGCATATTCCAGAGCCATAGTAACTGCATCGTCCCAGGGAAGCGTGTTGGGAGGGATATAAACCCCTATCTTAGGTTCTTTCTCCAAGGCTACACTTTCCATATTGGAAGCCTGCATCTCAGTAAGAATTGCTGCCACTTGCGACGAGCTAATGCTTTCAAAGCGTACACCCCGGATATTGCACAAGGCTGCTAAGGAATTAGACTCGGGAAACAGAAAACTGCCTCCCCGGTAATTGAGCAACCACTTCCCTACCAGTTGCTCCTTAAGCCCCTGAAAGGCAATGCCATAGGCCTTAAGATGGTTGCTTTGGGTATTATCCATGGGGATTAGTAGCTCTGCCCGCAAAGGTGTACACCAACCGCTGCCAATTATCAAGGTAAGGGCAAGCAAAGTGAAAGTTCCCATGTACTTTATGTGATTCTTTATAGCCAATCTGGACAAGTATTTTCCTCCCGGATATCTATCGGCTTACGATAAAGCCCTTTTCGTGCCATACTGCTGCAACCTCTATCTGTGTGTCAAGGTAAATCTTTCGCTCACATCCCCCCGTTTTCTAAACCTGGTATTTCGAGCTGCATATAATCTTTCCATTTTCCTTTATATTTATCCACATTGT
>JAVEUB010000176.1:0-6301 GCA_034005785.1 Cloacimonas sp. (SeqCode)
CCGATCTCGTTGGGATTATCCCGAGCTTTATGTCGTGCAGAGCTTGAGTTAGGCTGTTAAAATTAAACGTTCCGCTGCCGGATGGATTCACCGTTACCACAGAGGGGAAAGCGATTGGCGCAGGAGTGCTGCCTGTTATGGTTATCCCGGAGGAGTATAAATAGTAGGTAGTCCTATCAGTGGTGGCATAGCTCCAGGCCTTGAAGTAATAGGCGGTTGAGGGGCTAAACCCGGGAATAAGACCCAAGTCCTGTGTGTTTCCCATATATGCAACTGTCCCCCCGCCCTGGATTGTTGCCCCGGCAGTATAGCCTCCACCGGGAATCCCAAAAGTGTTGCTTGTATTATAGGCTATCAGAATAGAATTGCCTGCCTGATTGGCTGAAGCGGAGAAGATGAATTCCCCTGCATTGATAGCCGTAGCGGTGAGACTGAGAGGATTGGCAGGAATCTGCGGAATAGTAAAAGTGAAGGTGCCTTCATCTGCTCCGATATCAGGTGTGGACATGTTTCTTAGGTCGCCATCAATATCATGTGTTACCCAAGAGATAGAACCGTTGTAATTGCTGGCATTGGATTCCACTGGGGTATCTGCTCCCGGGGTTATATGCAGGTTTGATGTGGATATCAGCTTGGGGTCATAAATCCAGGAAGCTGCCTCACGTCCCGTGGTGTTTTGCCATCCTTCCAGAGTATAGTTAGTTCCATTTGCATATATGTAGCACCCCAGAGCCGGATTTGAGAGGTAAATCACATTGGAATCGGTAACACCGTTGAGCTGCGAAAGGTTATCATAATAGATCCCATAGACTTTGTATGTTTGGTTGGTAGTATTCATGGATATTACGTTATTGCGGATATTGGCATAGGGACTGCTAAGCCTGATACCTGCTGCTTTTCTGGTATTGTTGGGAATCCTGATAGTATTGTAATCTATGGATAGAGATCCATTAATGTATCCAGAATCTATATAGATACCCCTAACTGACATCTCTGCCGAGACCCCACTATAACCATCGGACAAATTCCAAATCATGTTATTGTAAATCCTGATGTTACTCTCTTCGGCAGCAGGAATCACCTGGATTCCGGCTACAAAAACCAAAGACTCCGTCTCATCATAAAAACCATCCAGGTTACTTATTTTATTATTATAGACATCCACATTGCCCTTACATGATGCTATGTTGATACCAATAGGGAAGCTGAACCATGTTAACAGACTATTTACTAAGTTGTTGAAAACCTTTAGGTTTGTAATGTCGGTGGTTTTGATGCCTGTACAAGAGCTAGTTGAACCAATACTGGTAATTGAGCAACCGCTTATCTCTATCTCCGAAGCTACTCCATTCAGGACAATACCATTCCTGATACTCTTTACGGCTATGTTCTGGAATACGTTGTATGAATGCTTACCTGCTGCTGAGGTTGGCGTTGCAGAATAAGTGTGGGATACACCTGCACTACCGGTACTTGTCCCTCCGCCGGTAACGGTGCAATTCTTAATGGTATTGTGCTGCGAACCATTTGTGGTGCTGCTACCGTTATTAACAAGATGAAATCCATAGCTTCCGGCTACTTTTACATCAATACCATCGAAGGTAACCCAATCCGCACCAGATAAAACAACCACATTATTGCTGGTGGAAGTTCTGGAAAGCTTGGGTCGGGTGCTACCGCTGTTATCTCGCTGGAAGATTATCTGTTTGGCAGCGGTGCCAGAAGCTGTGATGAAATAATTGCTTGTGCTCGTATCGGCAAACTCTTGTCCATCCTTCACCAGGAAGGTAAAACCGGTGCTGCTGGCAGCAAAATTGGCATTCAGATAGGTAACCGCTTCCCCATAGGTTTGAAAGTTAGCTCCTCCCGTGGGCAGGGTGTTATCAAGAGTGAAGGTGGTAGTAGTGGATACCGGCAGAGTGGTAAAAGTATTCTGCCCGGAATAGCTGGTTCCGCTGGAGGATGTGGCAAAAGCTTTGTAATAATAAACCGTATTGGGTAGCAACACACCCGTAGCTAAGCTATAACTACCAGGCTGGCTGATGCTTACAGCTTCTGTTACCACTGTCCCTGTGCCATCGGCAAAATTTGCGGTAGTGGAGTAGTAAAATCCTCTCTGGGTAACATTGGCTCCATTAAGCCCCCCGATGTTTGCGCTCAGTGTGGCACCGGTAGCACTTATGGAGTAGCTGGCAGGGAAGCCTATCACAGGGGCATTCAGGGATGAAAATAGCCTGATGTCATCTATCCTGAAGCTGCTTCCTGCTGAGGATATATTGCTGAATTTCAGGTATAAATTGCCTGCAAGGGGAAGCCCGGAGAAATGCTTCCGATACCAAATATTTGTCCCACTTGCCGTGGTAGTGCACAGTTGGGGAGTTGACCATACTAATCCATCTGTGCTATAGGACATCAGGAGTCGCGATCCGTTTTCCGCGGCAGATGCTTTCATCACTCCCACAGACAATGCCGGCTGGGTATATCCCAATGTATTTACACCGCTTATCTGGAAATACTGTCCACTATCCAGCAGCACGTTGCCACCACCGGTAGCTCCGGTATATTTATCTGTGGAGGGGAGGTCGCTACGCACATACCCGCTACCCGAAAACGTAATGGGAGAGCTGTTTGACCAACCGTTAAATAAAGCTATCTCTTCATTCGCTGCGCCCAATCCTATCGTTTCGGTTAGGATACTATCCTTATCACCATTCAGGGTAACGTCATCCATGCGGAAGTGAACCGGCTCAGATGCACCTATATTGGTAAAACGCAAAGTTAAGTTATCTGTAGCAGGCAGGTACTCGGAAAGCTCACGCCAGTAATATATCTCTGTGCTGCTTCCCCCGGTGGGGATCGTTATGGGAAGCCTTCTCCAGCTTATTCCGCTATCCACGCTATAGCTAATATTGAAGTTGCTTCCGTTTTCCGCATTTCCGGTGGTAGAGTTGGAATTGGATTTATACAATGCAAGGCTTAAACGTATATTGCGGTATCCGGAGGTGTTTATCCCGCTAATTTGATAATAATCATCCATGTCACCCACAAAATAAATGTTTCCGGCTCCACTGGCTCCCGTATAATCACCGGCAGAGTTCCAGGTGCTGCGGGCATCAGCCGTTCCGCTATAGTTTGCCGAACCATAGTTATACCATCCTGTGTAGTCAGGTACTTCTGTAATGGTAGAGGCAGCACCCATAGTCTCGTTAAAAATGGTTTCTGCGCTTAAAATACAAAAAAACAATTGTATAGCTGCTATTAGCATCACTACCCGGAGGGTTCTGCCTTGTGCATTCATCTTGTCCTTCCTTTTATGTTCAATATATTTATCATTTGAGTGCGCTTTCTTTCCATTTCTGCCAGGATTGTATCATGGTTCAAGGGCTGAAAACTCTGCACTACATTCTGAAAATCTGCTTCACTATAGGTGATAGTAAAACCCAGCAGACCACTGCCTTCTGCCTCAGATATTTTTACTATCTGGCTAATCGAGCCTCTAAATGGATGCGCTGCTTTTTCTTTCATACCTTATTAGTAATGAAAATTATGAACCAATTGAAATCTTTTTTGGGGGGATTGTATCTTGCTGCGTGACAGAAGGATAGAAACAGCCATCTTCAACTTTAGTCAATTTCTTTCAGAAAAGCCCTATTAAAGCCTGAAAGTGAAATTTCAGGTGAAACTTCTTTGCCTCTTTTTTTTAGTTTCCCTTGCGAGTATAGCACTGCAGGTTGTATTTCACAATTCTGCGATGCAGCGTCGGCTCGGATATATTAAGCAGCACAGCTGCATCTTTTTGCTTGCCTTTGGCTTTTATCAGGGCTTTTAGAATGATGTCCTCTTCACTTTGGGTAGCTCCAACTGCGGTAGTCCCAAAATTAAAGGGATTGATCTGGCACAGCAATTTTGCGTCCCAATGCACCCCGTTACTAAGGATATACATACGTTCTATGATGTTTTTTAATTCGCGCACATTACCGGGAAAAGAGTAGATTGCCATGGTCTCCAGGAAAGAACTGTCCAGGAATGGCTTGTTTTTGTTCAAGGCATCGGCAAAGAAATCTACAAAGTGGCGGATCAGCGGTTCAATATCTTCAGTTCTATTTCTTAAGGGGGGGATGAAAATCTCGATGGTGTTCAGACGGTGATAGAGGTCTAAGCGAAACTTGTTACCGGTAACTTGCTCCCGGATATTTTTATTTGTTGCCGAAATTATCCGGCTATCATAGCAGGATTCTATACTGCTGCCAACTGCCGTCACTTTTCGGGTCTCTATCACTCGCAATAGCTTGCTTTGCAGTTCATAGGGCATTTCTGTAATTTCATCCAAGAATATGCTACCCTTATCCGCTTGCAGAAAGTAACCTTTGTTTTTGGCATTTGCGCCCGTAAATGCGCCTTTGGTGTGACCAAAGAGTTCGCTTTCAACCAGAGTGGCGGTTAGGGCGGAGACATTTACGGAAACTAAAGGAAAGTTTCTGCGGATGCTGTTTTTGTGAATGATCTGAGCAATCACTTCTTTCCCGGTGCCGGATTCTCCCATTATCAGCACATTAGTATTGTGGTGCCGGGCAGCCAGCAAAGCTGAATTAAGCACTTGGGTATGAGCCTTGCTTTTGCCGATAAACCCGTAGGATAAATCCTTACTATTGCTGCTGCCGGGGGCGGGGCTGGCAGCGGGGAAATATATATCAGGCAGATTAAGTTTGGCGGTATCCGCTTCCGCCTGTTTGCTGAGAATCTGAGCTATGTATGTGTCTGTTACTTTATCTACCATCTCATAGGTCTCAAAACCGCGCTGATAGTCATTTTGTGTTTTGTATAGCTTTGCCAGAGATTTATATGCAATCAGCAGCAGGGGGTATTGTTTGGTCTTTTTGTAATACTTGATGATTCTATTCAGGATATCCTTAACCGCCTTGAATTCACCTTCGCTTGCCAGGATGTTTGTCCGGTTCAGTTCCAGGAGCATCACAGTATCCGTTTGATTCATCGCTTTAGCTATCTCAATCGCCTTATTTATGTACTCCAGAGCTTTGGGATTATCCTGCATGTTCCAGTGGCATAAGGAATAATTGCTATAGATATCCAGCAGTAGCTGGGGCGGATTAAATTCAAACAAGCTTATCTTAGCCAAACAAGTGTCATAATACTCTATGCCTTGGGGATATTGCGCTTTGGCAAGCATCAGATTGCCGAGATTGAATAACATCAGCACAATCTGTCGGTTCAAACAAAGCTGCTCAGCCACTTCCAGCCCACTTTGCAGCAGTTCTTCCGCTATCTGGTAATTTGTAATTCCGATATATGCCGAAGCCAAATTGTTTATAATTGTAAGCTGAAAATAGGGAATCTCCAGCGTCTTGGCATATTGCAAAGCCTGCGACAAGTACTTTATGGCTTTATCCGGTTTTGCTAAGTCCATGTTTATCGAAGCTATTTTGATTAAGGTGTTTATGGATATGTGGGAGGGAGGAATGCGTGGTATCAAATCCACTATTCGCTTTTCTTCCTCTAAAGCTGCATTATGGGCAGATATCCTGTGCAGATACGATAAATAGAAAGAGCTGGCAAACACCACAAGCTCAATATTGTCCGCTTGCAGCGCATACTCCAGAGCTAATTCCAAGCAAGGTCTTTCTCGTATGGGGAGGTTTAGGTTTTTATAGCACAAGCCTTGTAGCACAGAACAGTGCACCAGAGAATAAAAATCCCGCTGAGCAATGGCATGCTGGATGCAATCCACCGCTATCTTTTCAGCCTCTTCGTAGTTCTGCATGGTAAACAAGGATTTAGCTTCAAAGTATCGAAGCTGGTTGATGGCGGCTGGCGAAAGCTCGTCCCGGGATATCTGCTGTAAATGCTCCAGCACCTGGGGCGGATTTAGTTCGGATTGTAAATCCAGGCTTTGCGTTATCTCGATACTTAGCTCTTTGTGCATTAAAACTCCCTTGCATATATGAGGCTAACCATAATTAGCCTTTACTTGGGTAATCACAGTTGTTCTTAACCATTGGGCTTAGCATTTTCCATTTGCGCAGAGCATCAATCTGATCCCCGCAAAACAAAATCCCAAAATAACTGCTATACTGCGTGCAAGGTATTGAAAACCTGTTTTTTTGTCAATTTCTTATCTTCTATTCAGGGTTTCATCCAAAGAGGAGACTGTTGAATTATCCGAACCAAGTTATGCTGTGCTTTATTTACGGTAGTGGAGCATAAGTGGGCGAGGTTTTGCCAATCCACAATTACTAAGTTTTTAGAACATTCCAAATCTACTATAAAATCCCGATAGGGATGA